>JACRBK010000475.1 GCA_016234525.1 Chloroflexota bacterium | reverse complement strand
GCCCCGCTGCGTTCACCGGATGCCGGATCGATTACGACTCACATGGAAGTGGTGCGCGGCAATAATGCCCTCTATACCCTGGTAGGCTGGGTGCTGCGCGATACCTGGCGCGTGGACTTGACTGAAACGGACGCGCGGCGGCTGTGGGCGGCGCTGGACATGGTGCTGTTCCCAGTGGGTTGGGAAGGCCGCCAGAGCAAACCTAAGAAATTAAATTAAGCGGAAATTGTTCTGCAATCGATGGAAAATCCACTACCTTCGCCCGTGTCAGCACAGGCGAAGGTAGTGTTGTTTTGATATGGGATATGGGGGGAATTACCGGCTGCGTTTGAGGCGCACATCGACGTAGACAGCCAGGACCAACACAATCCCTTTGAGGATGTACTGGTAATTGGAGCTGATGTTGGCCATTTGGAGGCCGTTGGTCAGGCTGACCATAATCAGCGATCCAATGATAGCGCCGAAGACGGTTCCTTCTCCACCGAGCGTAGAGGTTCCGCCTAAGATACACGCGGCGATAGCGTCTAGTTCATAACCGTTACCGGCGGCAATGGTGCCACCGCCCACATACGAGGCCAGTGTGACGCCGGAAACCCCGCACAAGAAGCCCATGAGTACGAAGATCGAGAAGATATTGCGGCGAACACTGATACCCGATAACCGGGCCGCTTCACGGTTGCCACCAATCGCATAGGCATAACGCCCGAAGCGCGTGTTATTGGACATATACGCGACCGCCATCGCGCAGATGGCCAGCAGCAGCACCGGATTTTGCAACCCTTTATAGGCGTTCACCCGGTAAACAAAGAAGACGAACAAGCCCGCCAGGCCCAGCGTTTTTGCCAGGTCGAGGGGTAGGGGAGAGAGCTTGAAGTTATAGCGGGCTTTCTTTTGGCGGCCTCTAATCATCGAATAAAGCAGCCAGACGACCACAAGTGCCGCTATGATCCAGCCGACATCAGCGGGTAGATACCCCTTGGCAATATCCTCAAACACCGGGCGATCCGCCGGAATCGTTTTGCTTTCCGTCACCAGCAAAATCGCCCCATTGAGAAACCACTGGCTGCCCAAAGTGACAATAAAGGCGGTGACGCCCATATAGGCGATGATATAGCCTTGAAGCACACCGAAGATGGTACCACAGGCGATGCCAATAATCACGGACAGCACCATCACCAGGGTGTTTTGATCGGGAAAACGGTCGACCAATATATTGGTCTGATAATAGGCCACCACCACCGACACAAAACCGGCCAGCTTACCCACCGACAGATCAATGTTCCCCGTCACGATGACCAGCACCATCCCAACGGAAAGGAAGGCGGTGACTGTCATCTGGCGGAATAGATTCGAAAAGTTGCGGGGGTTCAGGAAAATGCCGTCGGTTCGCCAATTAAAATATATCCAGATCACAGCCAGCGCCAGAACCAGCGTATAAGCCTGAAGGTTCGCCCGAAATTGTTTGACAAGATAAGAACTCACCAGGCTAGTTCTGGAGGCTAGTGGTGAGGTGCCTGCTTGAGAAGTCATAAAAACCGCCTTTCAAAGAACTTGAACAATGTTACATGCTGACTGATTCGGTAAGTCCGGTTGCTAATTCCATGATTTTTTCTTGGGTAGCCTCAGCGACATCCAGGGTGCCGGCTGACTGGCCTTCGCACATCACCATCACGCGGTCACTCATGCCTAGCACTTCTTCGAGTTCGCTTGAAATCATGATAATGGCAATGCCTTGTGCTGCAAGGTCGTTCATGAGCTTATAAATCTCATATTTAGCCCCGACATCAATCCCGCGCGTGGGATCATCCAAAATGAGCACTCTGGGTTTCGACATGAGCCATTTGGAAATGACGACTTTTTGTTGGTTGCCGCCCGACAGCGAATCGACCGGTACGTGTAGGTTAGGGGCCTTGATCGAAAGGCTGGTGGCAAACTGCATACTGGCGTTCAATTCGGCGTTATCGTCAATGCGCATAAACGACGCGAATTGATCCAGATTTGCCAGTGAGATATTCTTGAGGACCGACTGTATCAGGACCAAACCATGCTGTTTGCGATCCTCTGGAACCAGGCTGATACCCTGATGCATCGCCTGGCGTGAATTGGCGATTTTTAGCTCTTTCCCTTCTAACTTGATCGTGCCCGCAGTGATCTTGCCATATTCACCGAAAATCGTCATCACCAGTTCGGTACGGCCCGATCCCATCAATCCGGCAATCCCCAGAATCTCGCCTTTACGCAGGTTAAACGAGACGCCTCGGAGAAGTTCACGATCACTGCTGGGGTCTTGCGCTCGCAGGTTCTCGACTTCAAAAATGACGTCGCCGGGGTTATGCTGGCCTTTGGGGAAGCGCTCGG
The DNA here is from genome assembly GCA_016234525.1 of Chloroflexota bacterium. Lineage (GTDB taxonomy): Bacteria > Chloroflexota > Anaerolineae > Aggregatilineales > Aggregatilineaceae > JACRBK01. The sequence continues at coordinate 8,005 of JACRBK010000475.1, read as the reverse complement.
TCATTTCGCGCCCCACCATATAATTGACAAGTCTTTCTCGATCCAGCAGGTGGGTCGGCTGGGTGGTAATCACCTGGCCATCACGCAGCACGGTGATCGTATCGGCAATACGGAAAAACTCATCGAGTTTGTGCGTGATGTAGATGCAGGTAACCCCGTGTTCTTTCAGGGTATCCAGAATCTCCATCAGTTTCTCAATTTCGGCTTCGGTCAACGCGCTGGTCGGCTCGTCCAGAATCAAGACCTTCGCGTTTTCCGAGAGCGCTTTGGCGATCTCGGTCATCTGCATTTTGCCGACGCCGAGATATTTGACGATAGACTGTGGCTGAATATCCAGGTTGTATTTCTTTAAAAGCTGTTGGGTTTCCGAATAAAGTCTGTCCCAGTTAATCGAACCAAACTCAACCGGCTCACGACCTAAGAAGATGTTTTCGCCCACCGTCATGTTGGTGACCAGGGTGAGTTCCTGGTAGACGGTGGCGATGCCCTCCTCAGTGGCCTGACGGATCGACTGGTGTTCCAGTTTGAGTGGGCGTCCCTCATACAAAATTGTCCCCTCATAGGTTCCCGAAGGGTAGACGCCCGCTAGAATCTTCATCAGGGTGGACTTGCCTGCCCCGTTCTCGCCGCAGAGTCCATGTACCTCGCCGCGCCGGACTTGTATTGACACATCCTTCAGCGCCGTCACGCCGGGGAATTCTTTGGTGACATTTTGAAAATCGAGGATGATGTCGTTGGTTTCTTCACTCATAGATTGCCTGTCCTTCATTGGCAAAAAGGACTTCCCTGTGTCAGGCAAAGTTGCGCTCGGCAGGGAAGCCCTATTTTTCAGATCATCAACTAAGGCTTATCGTTTGTCCCGCTGGGCGGGAACGTGCCGATAAACGTTAGTGGGCCGGCATCGCCTCAGTCTTATTCACCAGGGACTGGGGGGAGTTGATCTTCGGGGATGTCACGGTAGACATCTTCGTAGGTCTGGAATTCGCTGACCACAACGAGGTCGTACACGTTGTCCGCATTGACCTGCACAACGGGCAGGAAGTAGGCCATGACACTGCCTTCTTGCTCGGGATCATTGGTCAGTTCGGCCATGGTGTATTCAACCAGTTCCAGGCCTTCTTCGCCCGTGAGCAGTTGGTCAATCAGGTCAACAGCCAACGGCGACAGGAGGCGGATGTCTTTCAAGATGGAAACCGTCAGTTCGCCCTTGACGATGCTGTTGCAGCCTTCAGCGGTCGCGTCTTGGCCCGAAATCGGCACGATACCGGCCAGTTCCTGAGCCTTGAGGGCCTGCAAAGCGCCCAGCGCGGTCCCGTCGTTCGAAGCGACGACAGCGTCAACCTTGTTGTCAGCGGCGGTCAGGATGTTTTCCATCAGCTTGAGGGCGTTGGCGCGATCCCAGTTGTCAACCCACTGATCGGCAACGATTTCGACAATGCCAGCTTCAACATAAGGATCCACGATTTCGTCTTGACCCTGACGGAACAGGATCGCGTTGTTGTCGGTGGGGCTGCCGCCCAATTTGACCAGTTTCACAGGATTGTCAACCGACCAGTCGCCAGTTTCTTCCAGGCTTTCGATGCCCAGCGCGGTCATAACACCCAACGCCTGCTGACGTCCCACTTCCACGTTGTTGAAGGAGATGTAAGCGGCGATATCGGGGGATTTGATCAAACGGTCATAGGCGAGCACCAGCACGCCTTCGTCCGCAGCGGCTGCGACAGCGGTTGCAGCAGCATCGCCGTCTTCAGCGATGACGATGATAGCCTTGGCGCCCTGCGAGACCATGTTGTCGATCTGGTCGTTTTGCAGTTTTACGTCATGAGCAGCTTCTTGCGACAGAACTTCGTAGCCTTTTTCTTCGAGCAGGGCGCGCAGCAGGACTTCTTCGTTTTTCCAGCGTTCGGTCGCGAAGTCAGAGAAGGACAGGCCAACGATAACTTTATCTTGGGCTTTAACGACCGTGCCGGCCATGCCCATGGCGAAGCTGAGAACCAAAACAAGAATAGCAAACCGTGCAAAATGACGAGACATATCAGACTCCTTGAGTGTTGAAATATGCTGTTGGTTTTTGTTTACTGCACCAAAAAAATGCGAGTGACGGTTAGTCTTTATTGTTTTCCTGACACTCCTTTCTAATTTACTGTCGATCCTCTGTCAAGAATCACAGCAGCCTACTTTCTCCACCGTAAGTGGTTGAAAGACCCACAAGCCTCTTCATAGTAAACCTGATAAGGCCAGGGTATTCAACCGGGGAAGTGTCCTATCTGTGCCAAAGTGTGCCAGATAACTGCTTGCTGACCTAAACTTGAACAGAGGATGCCAATCCCTAGAACTTCGGTATATTATTATCGGCTTTTGAATTTGTTGCAAATTCCAACAAAATCAATTGCTGGTCATTTTATGGCATACGGCCCGTGTTGTCAATTTCTCTTTTCCGTACTACCATGCAGAGATGGGTGCGCCAGCAGCGTGCCCCTATTCCATAACATAACCAGGATGTGAAGGAGCGATTATGGCGACCCCTTATGATGGCAAGGTGGCGCTCTGGCATTGGAAGGGTGATTCCATTGCCGAAGAGACGATAGAAGCCCTGGTACGCACGATTAAAACCTGGGCGCCGGCGGTCACGCAAATTTGGGTGAAAACCAGCGACGGCGTGAACTGGCAGGGCGAGTTTGATACGGATCGCGATCTGGCGATTGATAGTGTCGCCAGTGTGGATAAATGGGTGCGGATTCTCGAAGCCAACGGCATGGAGTTTCACGCCTGGGCGGTGGTCAAAGGGCAGAATGTTACGGCGGAGGCGGATCGTATCATCGAAGTGTGCAACCGGCCCGGCGTGCGTTCGATGGTATTGGATGTCGAACCATTCCAGGGATTCTGGACGGTGGGCAAAGACCCGATCCGCCCCTTCATGACGCGCATCCGGCGCGGGGTGGGCGGGCGTTTCCATATCGGCATGGCGGTTGATCCGCGCCCACAGCACAAGCCCACGATTTTCGCCGACGAATGGAAACCTTTTATTAACAGCGTACATTTACAGCTTTATTGGAATACTTTTCAGCGCGAAGTCAAAACAGTGCTGAACGAGGGATATAACACCTGGAAAAGTTACGGTTTGCCGATTTTCCCGGTGCTGCCCGGCAGCGCCCCGCGTGATGAGATGACCACCGGGCGCGATTTTGTGATCAGCCAGCACAAAGCCGCCGGGATCAGTTGGTGGCGGCTGGGGGTGATCGGCCCGATAGAGTTTCCGGTGATCAACAAAACGATGACGGGCGGTGGTAATGGTGGGACCGAACCCCCTCCGGCTGAACAAGGGCGGTATGGGGTCGAAGTCGTGGTCACACCCGACAAACCGCAGTACAAGGATGGCGCATTTGGCGGCGGTGATGTGAATGCGCTGCTCAAAACCTTCCGGGGAACCTGGGGCTGGACGACCAAATATAAAACATCGGCCAAGACGAGCAGCCAGGTCTGGGCGCGGTGGGATCCGCAGTTGGTGGCAAGCGGTTGGTACGAGGTGAGCGTGTTTGTTCCGGCTCGCCACGCGACCACCGAACGCGCCCGTTTCAAACTACACGGTGTACTCGGCACGACTGCCGAACTCGAAGTGCCGGTGCGCCAGTCGTTATATCAAAATACCTGGGTTCCGCTGGGCATTTTCCAATTTGACGCGAATAACGCGAAGGCCGGTATCGTATTCTTAAACGATCTGACCGGCGAGGACGGCAAAGAGATCGCGTTTGATGCAGTGCGCTGGCGTCAAATCGTCGGGACCACGCCCACCGAAAAATACCTGTCGGATGGCTATGACTGCCCGATTGGGACGGCTTCTGAACGTGCCGCCGACAAACTTTGGCCGGGCAACTGGTTCGACGCGACAGGTTTTGACCGGCTGTACCGGATCAATACATCGGGACAGGCATACCATACCGGCGCGGACCTGAATATGAACGAACCCTACTGGGATGCTGACGCGCATTCGCCAGTGTATGCGGCGGCTTCGGGCACGGTGACATTTGCTGACCGGCTGGCCGGGTGGGGCAATGTGATCGTGATCCGGCATGATCCGCTGGTGACGACGGGCGAAACGATGTACGGGCGCTATGCTCACATCGAAAACATGATCGTCAGAGTGGGGGATCGTGTGGTGCGCGGGCAGCAAATTTCGAAGGTAGGCAACGCCGAAGGATTGTTCGCCTATCACCTGCACTTCGATCTGAGTCCGACGAGCATTCTTGCCACGCAGCCCTGGCACTGGCCCAAGATGGATCGTTCTGCGCTGCGGGCGAATTATATTGATCCGCTGGACTTTTTGCTCAATCATCGCCCGAAGGAACGCTAAAATCCGCCGGGTAAAATGCCGATCAAAATGGTGTGAGCATGAATGACTCTTTAATGTCCGATGCTCTGCTCGCGTCCAGCGTTACGCTGCTGAACGGGCGTGATGTGCTGAACGATCCCAGTTTGGGCCAGCTCCGGCGTTATCTGCCGGTGCTGGCGGTGATCGCCGCGCCTTTTGCCGCATTGGGCGGTGAACAAGACCCGGCGAATCCGCTGGATCCGGTGGTCGAATGGCAGGCCATGCTCCGGCTGCTGGCAGATGTCGTGCGCCAGCAAACTGCCACCGCTGCGCCGCTGGCGCTGGTCCGGTTGGCTCCGCCGACGGCGGGACGGCTGGGCGAAGTGTTAGCCGTGAGCGGGGCGGACCCGTTCCGCGTGGTGCATATCGTGTGTCACGGGGAGAGCGATATGCTCAACCTGGAAGACGACGACGGCGAAGAATCCTATGTGGTGACTGAGCAGATGATCCGTCTGTTTGCGAGGAGCGCGGCGCGGCTGCTGATCATCGATGGCGGTTTCAGCCGCGCCACCGCCGAAGCGCTGATCCATCAAACGCCCATCCAGGTGGTGATCGGTACGCGCCGCCGGGTGAGCGCCGAAAATGCGCTGATCTTCAACACACGCTTGTATACGGCCCTGGCGAGCGGGGCACAGGTTCGCAGCGCCTTTCGCGGGGCGGTGCGCGAACTCAAAGAGCGGGCGGGCGCTCAGGCGGACCGGTACGAATTAGTGATCAATGAAGAACTGGACGAGGTGATTCTGCCGCTGCCCCGGCCCAATGAACGCGCTCCGCGACCCATGATCGCCGCGTCCATCCCACGCACATTGGAAGTACCCACGTTGGCGGGATTCGTCGGGCGGCGCGAACTGCTGGCGCAGATAGCCGGAGAACTGCCGGGGCAGGGCGTGGTCGTGCTGCATGGCCCGCGTGGAATCGGCAAGACCTGGGTGGCGGCGCAGTTCGCCACGCGCTTCGGCTGGCGATTCCCCGGTGGGGTGGGCTGGCTGCGCTGTACCGGCGTAACCACTGCCCAGGACATGATTAGTTTGTTAGGGCGGTTAGTCGAAGTGGCGCCCGGTGCGCCGCGCGCTGATCTGCTGGCCGCGATCCGGGAGCGGTCTGTGCTGCTGGTATGCGATCAGGCCGATGAGATCACGTCCCCGGCGGAATTGGGGCGCGTAGGAACACTGATTCAGCAGATCACCCAGGAGGCCGGGGCCAGCGTTTTGATCACGCTGCGCCGCGAAAGTGACGTGCTGCCGCCGGACGATCAACCCCTCACGCTTGACACGGTGCGCGATTGGCTGCCACCGGGCGGCGGGCGCATTATCAATGTGGAGCGCTTCAGCCCGAAAGAATCTCGCACGCTGGCGATGCGCCTCGCCGTCGAGCGCGAAGTGGACGCGCTGGACGTCGACTCGATAGACGATTTTCTCGAACGGACTCTAAATTTCCCCTGGTTGATCGGCGAGGGCGTGCGGTTGATCCACGCGCTGGGCGTCGATGCGGCCCTGGAACGTCTGCGCGCGCTGGATGGTCAGGTGCATGATCTCGTCAAACTCTACCTGCGCACCCGGTTAGAATGGCTGGCGGTGCGCGAAGATCGCGCCCTGCGGCTGTTGGTCGCTGCCGAAGGATTACCCGATGCGCTGGATGAGCGGTTGATCGTCGCGCTGGCAGGAGCCAACGGCGCGGGGATGATCGAGACGCTGGTCAAAAACGGCCTGCTCGATCATCAGGGGGCGCTGTTTGAAGTGCCGCCGGATGTGCGCGCCTGGATCATGCGGCGTTTTCCCGGCGAGGGGCCGCAGCGTGATCAGGTGGATCGGCGCATTATGATCTACCTCGCGCAAAGCTGGCCGCCCGATTCTGGTTTTCCACTTCCGCGCGCGCTATCGGCGCGGCTGAACAATACCCGCACGCTGCTGCTGCGCCAGATTCGCGCTCATCCCGGCCTCGATTCTGAGGTGTTGGCCCGGTTGTTGATCACGGCGGCGCCCACGTTTCGCGCTGCCGGATTGGCCGAGGAATTTCTGGCTTTTGGTCAGGGAATGCGCGAACTGCTGCCCGAAGGCGATGACCTGGGCCGTTTACAGATCGCGATGGGTGAAGTAGCGGCGCTGCTGCCCTCGCAGGTGGCCGAGAGCGGCTGGTTGTTCCGTTCGACGCAGCGTTTTGACGATCTGGAGCGATCCACCTGGGTAGAGGCGCACCGGGCGTTTGGCCGCCATCTGGTGCGCGTCGAACAGGTGGAAGCTGCCGAGGAGTCTCTCTCGGATGCGCTTAAACTGCTGCTGCGAGGCCGCCCGTTAGAGGCGCGGTTAGCGGCGGGGTTGGCGCACGATTGGGCGAATACCCTGACCGCGCTGGATCAGCACGCCGAAGCGGCCAAACGATTCGGGGCGGCGCTGTCGACTTTTAAAGAACTGCAAGATGCGCCATTGATCGCGGCAGTGCAGTGTGATCTGAGTGTCCCCATGATTGCCCTGGACGACTTCGCCCGCGCCGAAGATCTGCTGCGGCAGGCGTTGATCGCGGCGGATGATCTCGATGATCGGGTGTTGGGCGTGCGCGTCCGGCTGCGGCTGGCCGATCTGTATCACCGGCTGGCAGGGCAGAAAATCGCAGGCCGCGATCCGCAGCGTGACCTGTTCAGCGCGGCGGTGTGCCTGCAAGATGCGGCGCTCGATCTGCTGCCTGCATTGGAATCAGTCGAATTAGCGGGTGTGTTTCTGCGGCTGGCCCAGGTTGGGATCGGATTAGGGCAGGTAGATGAAGCCGCCCTCCAACTGGATCGCAGCCGCCGTTTGTTCCAACAGGCGCACAGCGCAGCGGGCTTGTCGGATGCGAATGTGACGCTGGCGCAGATGCGGCTGGCGCAGGGCGATGCCCTCTCCGCCGAAGAGGCGCTGCTCGCGGCGCTCGATCATGCGGCGGCGCTCGAAGATTTTCCCCGGCTCAGCCGGGCGGCAGGTGTATTGGTGCATTTGCATGAACTCCGTCTGCGGCGGATTTCGTATGGCAGCCCGGCCTATGTGCAGGATACGCTGGCCCGCGCGCGGTCGGCCCATACGCGCCTGTCCGATTTGGAATTAACGGATTATGCCGGGGCGCTGGAATCGGCGCTGCGCCGCCTGACGGCGTTGGGGTAGGCGAAGATCGCCAGGGCCTGATTGTTTCGTTCCATAAGCTGTAGGGGCGGGGCTTGCCCTGCCCAATTGGGCAACCCTATGCACTTTTACTAATTAATCTGGTCATGCGGATTTACCCCTATCCCCCCAGCCCCCTTTCCCCGCTACGCAGAGAAAGGGGGAGAAGGGTCGGCTGCGGCAGGGGGATGAGGTCGCTTTTGACTTCTCCCCTCAGCATAACCGGATTATTTTCTCAAAGTGCATTGGGTTGCCCCTACACAAATTCGCCCGGCTGCGGCAGGGGGTGAGGCTGGTTTACTCTTATCCCGTACCTGATTGTTGGTCCCGCCGTGAGGAATTCGTTATGCCAAAACCGAGAGTTTTTGTCACCCGCATCATCCCCGAAAAAGGTCTGAACATGATCCGCGCCGCGTGTGACGTGGTGCTGTGGGAGGATGAACTCCCGCCGTCCCACGCCGTGATCCACCGCGAATCGGCGGGCATGGACGGTTTGTTGTGTCTG
>JACRBK010000483.1 GCA_016234525.1 Chloroflexota bacterium | reverse complement strand
CCCAGAAATTCCGGGGGTTACTCCACCTGACCCGCTGGAAAGAGCATATTATCTTCACTCTGCCCCTGACGCTGCTTGGCATCAATCTGGCATTGGATCAACATAATCACGTGGCGCTGAATGGGCAAGCGCTGCTCATCATCGCTGCCAATGTCCTCGCCGTCACCTTCGCCTTTATGATCAACGAGATCGAAGATTCTCCCGACGATGCCCGCGATCCCACACGCACTATCCCCAACGCCGTCGCGCGCGGCGAACTAACCGTGCGGGAAAGCTGGATCGCTTCGCTGATCGTCGGTGGAGTGGCGCTCCTCTTCTTTTGGCTCCTCGGCGGCCCTGTCATCTGGATCGGCGCACTCACCCTGGTTTTAGCCCTACTCTATTCGTGGCGCGGCGTGCGTCTCAAAGCGCTGCCGCTGGTCGATGTGCTCTCCCATGTGCTGATGCTGAGTTCGCTGCTATTCCTGGCGGGATATCTGGTCTACGCCGACCCCACAGCAGAGATAGGACTTGTCACGCTGGGCATGGCGCTCATCTCTGGCTACGGGCAGTTCTACAACCAACTGCGCGACTACGAGGTAGATCGGGCTACCGGGCTGCACAACACGGCGAGTCTTGCCGGGCCTCATCTCACTCGTTGGCTAATGTCTGCCTGCTTGGGACTGGCGGGAATCTTCCTGCTGCTGACCCTCGTCTTAGGCTTGTGGCCCTGGTGGTTAGTTGGTGCAGCAGTGCTCATCTCCCCAATCATGCTGCTGGTGATGCCCCAAACCGATCTACGCGGCAGCGCAGTCGTGGACCGCAGTGGGCGCGCGCAATTGAGCTTTCTGATCGTCTCCAACACCCTCCTGATCGTCTGGTTGATCATTAACTGGATTGGCTAGGGAGAATCGGAGAAGACACTGGAAATTCTGCTGCTGCGTCGCCAGATAGCGATCGTGAAACGAATGTCGGACAAACCGATCCGACCATCGCGGGGAGAAAAACTGACGCGGGCCATCCTGACCGCGAATTCGCGTCCTTGGGGAAACGGCGAAGATCCTCGTAGACGTGCAGAACGTTGTACAGCGGAAAGGCGTGGAGATCGTGCAGGTCTACGTCAGCGACGCGGTGACCTCAGCCACATGGGTCAACAAGACGCTGAAGGGTTTGGCCCGCGTCCAGTTGGCGCCGGGCGAGAAAAGACCGTGCAGGTAGAACTGCCCTGGGATGCCTTCCAGATCGTGAACACACAGGACATTAAGGTGGTAGAGTCCGGCGAGGGCGATTCCTACTTTTATTCACCTCTGAGCAATCGAACAAACTGCCCAAAGATGCGAGCCATATCGATTTTTTCCGGCTCAAATAACCATTGGATTTGCAAACCATCCATCATAGCGTAAAGCATAATCGTCAAATCTTCAGCGGGAATGTCAGAGCGGATTTCACCCTGCGCTTGCCCTTGCCTCAAGACCTCGATATCTTGCTCGCGCCCATTTTGATAGCGCTGCATGAAGAAATTATGCGCAGGATGCTGTTCTTGGATACTCTCGGCGACCAGGATTGTAAAAAGCTGCACCAACCCCGGCACAGTTTCATTATACTCTACCAGTTTTTGCAAAGAAGAGAGTGGGTTTCCCATTTCTCCGAGTAGGGAGGGTCCGAAGCGCTCCCGATCGACTCGATCACGTTCCGCTAACACCGCCATCAACAGATGAGTCTTGCTAGCGAAATGATGTAACAGACCGGGTTCGGTCAGATTGGCGGCTTTGGCAATGTCCGCCATTTTGGCGCCACGATAACCTTGTTGGGCAAAAAATTCTGAGGCAGCCTGGATAATTTTCTCTTTGCTGGCGCGAGTCCGCTCAGCCTGTGTGCGTCTAGTCTGTTGTAGTTTGGACATAACTCTATTATACAACACAAAGTTCTCATTTACCTACCTTGCATTAGGTAAGTTTGTGGGATAAAATCAATAAACACTATCTCCTACATTTAGCTGAACGGAAAAAGGCGTTGCGCGGATTTTCCCCTCGATATTAACAGCTTAGGTTATCTGTAAAATGTTACATTGGATGTAGTACACACCAACATTCTCGGAGGACAAACCTTAGTAAAAGATCTCACAGCGTTACTCCGATCCAAAAGTTTTATCGTAGCAGTGGATCGCCACTCGCGCTCCCCGCGGTAGGAGTTCACACGATGTACGCGAAGCGGCTCTCAGTATGATCAAATAGTGCTCCTTCTACACGCTTATATCATCGGAAGATATAGGATTTTAATGATTGTTGGCAAAGAGAGGAATGCTATGGAAAGTAAAACAAAAAACAGAAAGACGCGCGAGCAGGTTGCACGGATGGTTGAGAGAGCTTTTAGTGGAATATCTCTTGCGGCTGGTGAAGATGCAGTAAGTGAGTTAAAGGAAGGTTGGTTTAACGCAGCATATAACGTCCGGCTGTCCGACGGCAGAGAGGTTATCCTTAAGATTGCGCCGTCCAAGGATGCTGAGATCATGACGTATGAGAAGGATATTATGGCCACCGAGGTCGCATCCATGCGCCTGGTATCCCAGAATCCCGCCATCCCTGTGCCAACAATATATTATTATGACACTGCTCAGGATTTATGCGATTCAGATTATTTTTTCATGGAAAAGCTTACCGGGGATAACTACGAACATGTCAAAGAAACCTTGCCCCAGGAGGTCCAGGCGCAAATTGATCGGAGCATTGGTGTAATCGTCCGGGAGATCAATGGTTTTTCGGGCACATATTTCGGCTATGATGGAAACACCGCCCTGCATGGTGAGACTTGGAAAGAGGCGTTTATCAAGATCATGGATTCTGTGTTGGAAGATGGCCTGAGAAAAAACGCCGATTATGGCTTCACCGTTGGCGATATCCGCGCTGCCATCCTAAAACATGCTCTCTCCCTGGAGGCCGTCACCATGCCCCGTCTAGTCCATTGGGATGCCTGGAACGCGAATTTCTTTGTAAAGGATGGCAAGGTTACCGGCATCATCGATTTCGAACGAGCGCTCTGGGCCGATCCCCTGATGGAGGCACAATTCCGGGCGTTAGCTTTTGGGGGTGTCTCCGAAAGTATGCATGGATACGGAAAGACCACCCTCACGCACGAAGAGGATGAAAGATGCCATCTGTACACGCTGCATCTCGCCTTGGTGATGAACACGGAATGTTATTACCGAGATTATGATACGGATTTTGTCGGCAACCTGGCGATACAAATGATTGCCGCAACCCTGAAATGGCTTCAGGAGAACTAACTGTCGATGTCCGGCTTGTCAAAGGTCGAACGTCTGAGTACGGAGAAGATCGGGAAGCTTCTACTGGAAATGTCTTCCCAGACCACTTTTTCACTGCTGGTCTATGCCATCTACAGCATCACGGACTCCTGTTTTCTTTCGGTTGGCATCAATTCGCGGGCTAAAATAGCTGAATAATCAATACCTTTAAAGGAGATATTATGAGCAAGATGAAGAACGTAGGGACAACCACACCTGTTCCATCGGAAACCGAAGTTGCCGGGCGTGTCGAAGCGCTCCTGGGGCGGATGAGCCTCGCGGAGAAGGTCGGCCAGCTCACCCAGATTGGCGGCGCGGATTTTATTCCAGGGCCAAAGCCCGAAGACGTTATCCGCAGCGGTGGGGCCGGTTCGGTCTTGTGGCTCAACGACACGAAGAAATTCAACGCGCTGCAAAAAATCGCCGTTGAAGAGAGCCCATCGAAGATCCCGCTGCTCTTCGCTCTGGATGTGATCCACGGCTACCGGACAATCTTTCCCGTACCGCTGGCTATGGCCTCGTCCTGGGATCCCGCGGTTGCCGAAAAGGCGCAAACGGTAGCGGCCAAAGAAGCCCGTGCCGCCGGCCTGCACTGGACGTTCGGCCCGATGCTCGACATCGCCCGGGATGCCCGTTGGGGCCGCATCGTCGAAGGCGCTGGCGAAGACCCCTTCCTGGGCGCGGCAATGGCGGCTGCCCAGGTGCGTGGCTTCCAGGGACCCTACCCTGGCGCGCCGGACCATATGATCGCCTGCGCCAAGCACTTCGCTGGATACGGAGCAGCAGACGGTGGCCGTGATTACGACCCGGTCTACCTGTCCGAAGCTCAACTGCGCAACGTTTACTTCCCGCCCTTCCAAGCCGCAGTGAAAGCTGGCGTCGGGACATTTATGAGCGCCTACATGGACCTCAACAATGTCCCTGCCAGTGGGAATCGCTGGCTGCTGCATGACATCCTGCGCGGCGAGTGGGGCTTCCAGGGCTTCGTTGTCAGCGACGCGTTTGCAGTGATCAACCTCGTCATCCAGGGCTTCGCCCGCGATGGCCGCGACGCCGCCTTCCGCGCGCTGAGCGCGGGCCTCAACATGGATATGGCCAGCAACACCTATTTACAAAACCTGGCCGGGTTGGTAAAGGATGGCACACTAAAAGAAGCCGATCTTGACGCGGCTGTGCGGCCCATTCTCGCCCTCAAGGTACGCATGGGGCTCTTCGAGCAACCCTACGTCGACGAAGAACTGCTGGACCAGATAGTCGCACTGCCGGAGCACCGTCAGGCTTCACGGTTGGCGGCCCAACGCTCGATGGTCCTGCTGCGCAATGAGAACGGGCTGCTGCCGCTGGCAAAAAACTTGAAGAACGTGGCCGTCATTGGCCCGTTGGCCGACTCTAAGGAAGCCACGGAAGGTTCGTGGATGGTCTTCGGCCACCAACCAGCGGCTGTGACCGTGCTGGAAGGCATTCGCGCTAAACTGCCCAACACGCGCATCGAATACGCCGCCGGGCCTGAGATTCGGCGTGACTTCCCATCGCCGTTTGACGACTTTGACCCAAGCAAGAAAAAACCAGCGCAGACGGCGGAAGCGGCGGAAGCGGCCTTCCAGTCAGCCGTAGCGACGGCGCGCGGCGCAGACCTGGTGATTATGGTCCTGGGCGAAACAGACGTTATGGCCGGCGAAGCGGCCTCGCGGGGCTCGCTCGACCTGCCAGGGCGACAGGAAGAACTGCTCAGGGCAGTGGTAGCCCTGGGGAAACCCGTAGTGCTGGTGCTGTTGAATGGACGCCCGCTAAGCATTAACTGGGCGGCGGAGCACGTCCCGGCGATTCTCGAAGCGTGGGAACCGGGGACGGAAGGCGGACACGCAGTGGCTGACATCCTCTTTGGGGATTCCAACCCGGGCGGCAAGCTGCCGGTGACTTTCCCGCGTAATGGCAACCATGCTCCGATGTACTACGCGCGCACGCTCACACACCAACCTGAGGACCATCCCATGTACCGCTCGCGCTATTGGGACAACCTGGCCTCGCCGCTCTATCCCTTTGGCTTCGGCCTGAGCTATACTACCTTCTCGATCAGCAACTTG
>JACRBK010000482.1 GCA_016234525.1 Chloroflexota bacterium | reverse complement strand
GCGTGACCATATCCTCGTGAATCTGTTGTATGGTAGGGAAGGGGCCAAAGTGGGGGTTCTGGCAGTCACGGTATGGGCTGTAGGCGATTCCCTGAATTTTGTCGGGCGTAGTCTGCCATTGAAGCTCAATCCTGGCGATAGGCCACGCCAGATGGGGGGAAGTCGTCAGAGTGAGCCGGTGTTGAGCGGGCGGGGTCGTCACGAACGCAATTTCGGGAGTGTCACCTAAGGCAAGCGTGTCGCACATTCCATTCACATCACATGGCGCAGACCAAAAAGTCTGACCATCTATCGACAGAGATACTTCTCCTGCGCCGGATGCTGTGAGCGCCTTCGCGCACCCCGCACCACCTGCACAGACAATACGAATCAGGACCAGATGGTTATTCTCTGAGGGCGGAATATCGAGGGTGGCGGCGGCGGTCCCTCCATTTTCTCCGCCGGAACAGGCTGTTTTATCCAGGCCGAGCGTGAATCCCCCTGGCGGTAAGTTTTGTTGGCAGGGATCATCCTCGGCAGTGGCATAATCGCCATAAAAATGCCAGCCGGTCAGTGTCGGCTGGTTGGACTGGGCATCAATCGGACGTACTGTAAAGGTCTCGACAGAAAGCGCCAGAATAAAGAGTAAGCCGCACAGCCCTACCCGAAAAACACGGAACCGCGTAACCATGAGTCCCTTCTTTCTGCTGAAAACAGATTATTTTTTCGCGTGAGCATTATAGGTAAAACGGACAATCTGCCATTCACCGGACTCATCCCGAACAAACTCCCAAACATCCGCGCCTGGGGGATTGTTATAGCTGTAGGGGCAGCCGTTATTTTCTGCTCGCAAACCAAATTCCCCCTGGCTGCTGGTGGTGGCCCGTGCATAATTCGAAGCAAGAACCTCAATTGTCAGGTCAAGATGTTCGACTCGGCAGTGGGCTTCTTTGACCCGTTTTTCAGCATAATAGGCGAGGGGATCAACCCAGATGCGCCCATGTGGATCAGCATCTTCGATGATGGCGTCATCGATGTAAATCGCCCGAATCGCCTGTTCATCCTGGTTTAGAACCGCTTCTGCCTCCTGTTCGATGAGTGTGCGCAGCGTTTGCTCAGATGGGGGAGTAGGGGAAGGAGGTTCGATAATGAGCCATGCGGCGATAGCCCCCAGAAATATTCCCAAGACGAATACCAGCATTATCCCAAAATAGGTTCGCCAGGGGCGTTTTTTACCAATCGCTTGTTTGATCGAATTGGACAGTAAGTGAGTCTTTTCGTCGGTCATGACCCCGGTGAGATCAAGCCATTGGATTTTTTCTAGTTCCGGAGGCAGCATCTTCTGATCAATAGGCTCGATCAGCAGCGGCAAAATGACAATGCCACACTCATAGGCCAGCTTCAGTTCGTGTTTACAGGCGTCTGATTGAATAGATTGAGGGGATAACGCGAATAAAAACACGCGACAGGTCCGAATATGCTCATCGATTTCATCCCAAAAATTCGTAGTGGGTGGAATCGCTATGTCGTACCACAGATTATATTTCCCCTTAATGGGTCTGATAATTCGCCCATAAACGCTGTTTTCATCGGCATGAGCGTAACTCAAAAAAAGATGGATCGAGTTCGTTTTAGGTATTTTGGGCATAATAACCTGTCCTCAAAATGACTCGGAATTTTGGAGAGATAACGATGACACATCGTAGGATCGGCCTCAACCGCTAACGATAAATCCTCTACGGGTTTAGTGTTTTGCGCAACTGGGATTACCCTGATTCAGGGAGGAGATCAGGCCGGTAAACGCAGTGGCGCAGCGCGCGATCACCCTGAAGCGCTCAGCGGAGGCCATGGGAATACTAGGCTGTCTGTGAAATGCCCGGCGATCAACGCCTCAGCGGGCAGGTGCTTTTACGCACGATCAAACTGGGCAGCAAAACAGGTTGGTGCGGCTCATGGCAGGATCGTTGATAAGTTCAAACAAGAATTGGAACGCCAACCGGCTTTGCAGATCAAAATTAAACTCGACTATAACAGCCTGATATTTTGCTATATGATTTGCGTGAACGATCAGATGCATGCACATGAATTTGAAAGGTTCTGAGATACCAATGAAAGATAAACTGCTCCAAACGATCAGATTGATTGCCGATGCCACCATCGTGCTGATGCGTGATGAGTACGAGAATTTTGAGCCGGTCATTCACCGGTGGGACTGGCAGCCCGGTGTTGGATTATATGGTCTGATCCGGGCCTACGAGTCCGTTGGCGAAAAACGGTATCTGGAGTACAGCCAGTACTATATCAATCGCCTGCTGGATGTTGATCTGGTCAGTTATTCGATCAATGGCTCCATTTTATTTGAGACGGTTTTGAAACTGTACGAACACAGCCGCGACGAACGTTATATGACCGAAATAAATTATTATTTGCGCTGGTTATTGCGCAGCGCCGCCAAGTGTCAAAACGGCTGTTTTGAACATTCCTGGACCGAAACGCATGTGCATCTGACCGAACAGGTCTGGATCGACACGCTCTTTATGGCAGGGATCGTGCTGGCGGACTCTTATCGCCTGCTGGGGCGCGAAGACAGCCGCGCCGAAGTTTTGCAGCAGTTTGCCGCGCATCAGGCGTGTTTGCAAGATACCCAAACAGGTCTGTATCGCCATCTCTACGACGGGCATTCCAATGGGCATATGGCGGGTGTCTTTTGGGGACGCGGTAACGGCTGGATGGCCGCCAGTGCGGTTGATGCCTTGGAAGCATTAGGGGCCAACAACGCCGATCATCTGGCTATGGTCGATTCTTTCCGGCAGCAGGTGGAGGCGGTTAAGTCACTGCAAGATGCCAGCGGGATGTTCCATACAGTCCTGAACGATCCCAGCACCTACCTGGAAATGTCGGCAACAGCGGCCTTAGGGTACGCCTTCCTGAAGGGCGTCCGGTTAGGGCTGCTCAGTGAAGACTTCAGGTGTGCCGGTGAAAAAGCGG
>JACRBK010000060.1 GCA_016234525.1 Chloroflexota bacterium | reverse complement strand
TCGAATTTGTCTGCCACGGCCATATAACGCTCGGCGGTGCGCAGCGACCAGCCAAACCGCTGCTCGCACCAGGTCATAAACTGGCCGTGTTCCAGCCGGTCTTTGACTTCGGCGAGCAGTTTGCCGGTGTCGATGATATTACGCGCCGTGTTGCGCAGCAGCCCTTTGATCTGGCCCTCGCGGATTTCGATATAGGTCCGGTCAGCGACGTCGAGCGCGGCGTAGTCAAACAATTGGATAATGGTCATCGTTGATTCCTCGCAAAAGGTGAAGAGGGGCGGCGCGCTGGCCGCCCCGGATGGAAAGAAGCTAGCGGTCGTTGTATTCGACAATCACGGCGGGTGTGCCGTCGGCTAGGGTGACACCGGCGACAATCGTGTACGGACGGGTTGTCTCGTTAGCCTCGATCATCGTCAAGCAAGCGACCCGGTCGGTGATCAGACGTGGATCGGTGGCTGATTCTAATATAGGTTTGGGCGGCCAGGGCTGGATCACCAGCGGTCCAGCAGCCTCACGCGCCGCGAGAAAACGTCCCAGATCGGCCAAGGATTGAATCACGGCACTGTTCAACTGGCTGACCGGCTTGTTTTCGGCATTCTCCCACCACTCCTCGTATTCAGGCGTGTGAGGGTGTTCCGGCGGGGTGGCTTCCACGCGCAGCCGGTCGTAGGTGGTCAGATAAAAACGCAGGTCGGGCAGTTCGTCCAAGACCGCGTACTCTTCCTCAAAATCAGGGAACTCGACACGAATACCTTCGGTGATGCCCAGCAGGTTTTCAAACCGGGTGCGTAACACGTGTTCAGCGCGTGCCCGGCCCAGCGCCTGTTCCTGCTGGCGTTGCTCGGCGTCGGCTTCTTTTTTCTGGTGGTCGGTTTCAGCCTGGGTCGCGTAGGCAGCGAGGGCACGATCCCGGAGGGAGAGGGTGGAGTCCGTCATGTTAGTTCACCCCCTGCCGGTGGACACGAACCAGTACATCGAGCGCCGACTTGAGGTAATTCGGGTCGTAGGCCAGGTTGGAATAAGCGCGCGTCCAGGCGGGGCGGCGCGCTGATGACCAGGGGATAAACTCTTGCACAGTGATCGTGCCGTTCCACCCGTTCCGGCAGGTCAGCCAGGCTTGACCCGTGGTCAGATCGGACAGGGTCACTTCGTTGATACCCTTGCTGATGGTGGTGATATTATGCCCGGCGCGAGCGGCCAGCTCCGAGCGAATATCCTGCTCGAAAGCGGCGCGAGACTCTGAAACATCTGGCATAGCGAGTTGCAAGCGGGCATACGGGAGATGGACCACCCGACCCGCATTTCCCAGGTTCTTGAGTGCCTTAAAAAAGATGTTATCCGGGTAACGAACCAGTTTGAACACCTCTTCCAGGCGGCGTGGACCCTCATTGAGGCGTTTTTGAATGGCCAGCTCGCACCGCCAGATTTCACCGCGCACGTCGGGCAACTGCGCGGGCAGAATAACTATCTGGGCCTTTAACAACTCGATCTCGCTCACCGACAGCGGACCGAAGGCATAGCGCTCATACCAAGCTGCTGCCGTGTCTGCTTTGAGCAGGTTGATCGGCGCGGCCATCACGGTGCGGTTATGCGAAGTGTCCACACTGAACGCTCTGTTTTTCCCATCATTAACCGTGAAGGTGCCGTAGTGACTCCAGCCGCTCCACTGCGGATCATCCAGCGCTGCGAGGCGGGACTGGAAGTCGGCCATAAATCGCTGACGTTCACGCACGGGAGTGGCATGATACGGTTTCGGGCGCGTTGGACAGACCGCAGGCAGCAGCAAGATGTCTTTGACCTGGGGCGCGGGCAGCAGAGCCACCGGCGGGATAATCCAGGGCAAGGAAAGCACAGGCGGAGTGACAGCAGGAAGCGGATAATCGGCCAAGAAGTCTTGTCCAGCAGGGGTGATAAACCAGGGGTAGTAGGGAGCGCCGTCGTGCCAGGCGCGTTTCCCCTTACGGAGATAACCACAATTGAAGGCGGCGCACTCGGCGGGGTCATTCGTGCGCTCAACGCCAGCACCACAAAAACGACGTAAGGCGTTCGCCAGGTCGTGTTCGGTGATGACTGGACGGGATTGTAACACAGGGTGATTCCGCGATACAATAGAGGTATCAGCGAGAGTTGCGATACTCATGTGAGTTCCTTTTCAGAGTCTAGGGGCGGGTGTTACTAGCACCCGCCTTTTCATGGACGATGGAGGGATTAGCAGCCCTCGTTTGAAGTCAACTTGGCCCAAACATTCCTGATGGCTAATCCGGTGTTTGGGTCAGTTTTTTGAGCGGTCAGGGTGTAACCATCAGCACGCAAATCTTCTTCACGCGCTTCACCCGGCACACACTCCACAACAACCAGTTCGCCCGCAAAAGTCGCGCGGCGGTCGGCTTTGAGTGACGGATCATAACCATAACTCAGCGGCAGGAGGGAGATTCCGGGCGGCATTTATGATCTCCCCAGCGTGGGCGCGCAGTACGCGCGCAAACGGCGATTCTCCACATACAGCGCCACGACCAGGTTAAGCAGCTCACCTACGGTGATCTGATTCCCATCATCGGGCTGTGGCGCACCGTCCGGCAGGTCGAGTAGTTCCAACATCTGGGGGGCGATGTAGACTGGGTGTTGGTCGCCAAAATCCACCAGCGGCAGCGCCTGGGTATTGTTCACCACTGTTCCCACCGTCCCAGCGGGCAGGGAGTGCGATGACTTACCCTGCACGGGCCGTGCCTCACTGGTCAATACCACACGACTTCCAAGCGAATAACGCATAAGAACCCCTTTCTAGGTCTATTTATATGGTGATCCCAAGAGCGCTGGTAGCAACAAACGCCGCGTGCACTAATGGACTTCTGATAAATATTATATCACTAGTGATATAATCTGTCAAAAAATAATCTCACTAGTCAGCAAAGACAATTGACAAGTGACGTCAAAATATTCTATACTGACAAACAGTAGTTAAATATCAGAAAGGGCGAAAGGTGAGACTTAAAAACCGCTTCGCAGAGTTGGTTGCAGCACACGAACGCAAGACAGCTCGCAAATGGACATACGAAGACATCGCGCGCGAAACCGGTGTCGGCATGAGTACGCTGTCAGCGTATGCCAACAACAAGGTACGGCGATTCGATGCTTCAACAATAGAACCGTTGCTGGCGTTTTTTAAGTGTGGTGTAGCCGATTTCTTTGTCCTGGAAGAAGACGACTCAGGAGAACTGATGGCGGTAGCTCTGGCATAGCACAGCTACCGCCGGTCCGTACCTGATGGAAGCAGGAACGGCCCAACTTGAGTTTAGTACAGAGTCTGGTGAGCGCCATGAAACAGACGTTCATATGATTTTGCTGATTTTACGCACCTTACCAATCATATAAGACTCGCGTTGTAGATGTAAGCTCAGTATCGGAAAACAAAATCGCCCGGCGATGATTCACCAGGCGATTTAATAGGGCACAACTATCATTCCGCGAATTTTGCGGTTACAGCTTGAGAACCCGACTGAAAACAACTTTCGGGCTGAAACACCCTCTTCAGTTCAACTCAAGCGTAAATGATGTTAAAGATTGTGCCGAGGCCCAGACTTGAACTGGGGACTCCTTGATTTTCAGTCAAGTGCTCTACCAACTGAGCTACCTCGGCATCCGGTCCGTTAGTGCTGCGGACGGTGCTTATTTTAGCGGGTTTTCCGGCTATGTCAACGCTGGATTTGGGAATTATACTTATCTTATTTTAAGCGCCGTTCCAGCAGCGGTTTGTTACGATCTTTATTGAAACATGATAGGGTTGCTGCATTTGCTTTTCCGGAACTGGCATGAGTATTCTGATCGCGCTCTGAGGTAAATCATGGCATCTTCACCGCGAGTCTTAGTGATCGGCGCCGGAATCGGCGGTTTGACGACGGCGGCGCTGTTGGCTGAGTCAGGCTGTGAGGTGACAGTTCTGGAAGCCGGGGCATATCCTGGTGGATCGGCAGGCACTTTTTATCGTAACGGCTATCGTCTTGACGCGGGCGCGACTCTCGCTGGGGGATTTCAACCTGGCGGCCCTCATGCACTCGTTGGGGATCGATTAGGGATTGACTGGCCAGTTCACTCGGTGGATCACGCCTGGATGGTGCATCTGCCTGATCGCCACGTGAGGTTGGCACATAACAACGCCGATGTCTTACGCCAGTTTCCCGGCACAGAGCCGTTTTGGAATGAGCAGATTAGGATTGCTGACCTGGGCTGGCAAATGGCGGCGCACGCTCTCCCCTGGCCTCCCGCCGATCTTTCTGAACTGGCGCTCCTAACCCGGATTGGTGCTGCCCATCTTCCTGATTTTATCCATCTGCTGCCGCTGGCTTTTAGCAATGTGCAAGACCGGCTGCGACGTTATGGGTTAGCGCAAAACGAGGAGTTTGTTCGTTTTTTAGATGCGCTGCTGCTGATCTCTGCCCAGATCACTTCCGCATATGCCAATGTGCTTTACAGTGCCACTGCGCTTGATCTCCCCCGGCAGGGAGTATGTCATGTCCGAGGAGGTATCGGCAGTCTAGCGCAGACCCTGGCAGACAAAATAGAGGCGTTGGGCGGGCGCGTATTATACAAACATCGTGTGACTGGGATCGACGTGCAAAACGGGCGCGTGGCCCGTGTACGTGTGTTAACAACCAGTCGCGCGGAAACAGTGTTTGCCTGTGATTTTGCGGTCGCCAACCTCACGCCCTGGTCATTGGATGAACTATTAGACGAGGCCAGCCCGGCGCGCTTGCGGCGTGAAGCCCAACAGCGCGATCTGGGGTGGGGAGCATTTGTGCTATATCTGGGTGTACAGGCTGATCGACTGCCTCCCGATTTTTCCGACAGTCATCAGATGATCACAACGCCGCGCGGCCCATTAGGAGAAGGTCGCAGCGTATTTATGTCACTTTCCCCGCGATGGGATACCACCCGCGCTCCTGCTGGATTCCGCGCCGCAACCGTGACGACGCATACTGCTGTTCAGCTCTGGTGGGATTTGATGGCGCGTGATCCGGCGGCGTATGAAGCGCGCAAGGCAGAGTATACCGAACGAATGTTGGCCACGATTGAACAGGTTATCCCCGGCTTTTGCAGTGGATTATCGGTCGTCATCTCCGGCACGCCGGTTACTTACCACACCTGGACTCACCGCCATATGTGCATGGTAGGCGGTTTTCCACAGTCATCAATCTTCAAAGCACGCAGCCCACGCACCGGGCTGCCGAATCTGCGGCTGGTCGGTGATTCGATCTTCCCCGGCCAATCGACTACCGGGGTGACTGCCGGAGCGATGCGTGTAGCGGCGGATGTTCGGCGATCTTTACCACGTCATGCCGCCCGTAAGGTGTTTGTCTCGCCTCTATCTAAGCCATCGAGCGTTGACTGATCAAAAGTGAACGATTATGCTGAAACGTTTCCGAACAAGGGCGGCTTTTCAGCTGGTTCGGGGGTAGAATTGGCCCGGTGATTGGGCGATAATAGCTCAATCGAAAGGAGCCGACTCTATGCCGCTGGATTATAAGCGCCTCAGTAAAACCATTGCGGTGGCGCTGCGTCACAATCCCGAAAAATTCGGCCTGACTCTGGACACTGAAGGCTGGACTCTGGTGGACGATTTACTCTCTGCCTTGCGCAGACGTAACCGTGAATGGCGCGATCTGACCGGAACCGATCTCTTAAAGATGATCGAGCAGTCCACCAAGCAGCGTTACGAACTCCGCGATGGTAAAATCCGCGCGTTTTATGGGCATTCGCTCGACGAGAAGATCGAAAAAACGCCTGCCGAGCCACCTGAAATGCTCTATCACGGCACATCTCCCGCAGCAGCAGCGGTCATTCTGGCTGAGGGATTAAAGCCGATGAGCCGCCAATATGTTCATCTCTCAACTGATCTGCAAACCGCGCAAATGGTCGGAAGTCGCCATGCCGCTTCCCCGGTGGTGTTAATCGTGCAGGCATTAGCGGCGTATCAGGCAGGAGTCCAGTTTTATCTCGGTAATGAGGATATATGGCTGGCGGATGATATTCCGCCCCAATTTATCAAAGCT
This sequence comes from Chloroflexota bacterium, assembly GCA_016234525.1. Classification (GTDB taxonomy): domain Bacteria; phylum Chloroflexota; class Anaerolineae; order Aggregatilineales; family Aggregatilineaceae; genus JACRBK01. The sequence goes on along the minus strand of JACRBK010000060.1, from coordinate 18,910 downwards.
TCGTGAATGGCATGGTATAATGAATAACCTTAATCGGCATTTTATTTAACATGGGGATTTCGCAGATGCACCGCACCCAGATTCACACCCCTGAACAGATTGAGCACGCCCTCAACCGAGTGCTGCTTTCCGTCCAGAAACCCGCCCGTTATGTCGGCGGCGAATACAACAGCGTAAACAAAGATTGGCAGGCTGTGTCTTTGCGCGCAGTTTTTGCTTTCCCAGATATTTATGATCTGGGTATGTCCAATCTGGGTTGGATGATCTTGTATGGTGAGATCAACGATCAACCCGATCTTTTTGCGGATCGAGTTTTTAGCCCCTGGACGGATATGGAAGAGGTTATGCGCCGCGAGGGTATACCGCTCTATGGTCTGGAGAGCAAACGCCCCCTGCGTGACTTTGACCTGCTGGCGATCAGCTTGCCTTACGAGCAGTTGTATACGAACACCCTTAACATGCTCGATCTGGCAGGGATGCCCATTCTTTCTATCGAGCGCGATGCTACCTACCCGCTTGTCATCGCGGGAGGACATGCAGTCTATAACCCCGAACCGATGGCCGATTTTATTGATGCTTTTGTCGTCGGTGAAGGCGAAGGGATTATTCTGGACATCTGCCACCTCCTGGAAAAGATGCGCGGGAACTCGCGGGATGAGCAGTTACGCGCCCTGGCTGAGCTCGAAGGTATCTATGTGCCGCGTTTTTATGATGTGGCCTATCATCCTGACGGCACAGTGGCGCAGGTGACGCCGAATACGCCCGGTATTCCAGCCGTCGTTCGCAAACATATTGTGCCGGTACTGCCTAAGCCGTTTACGCGCTTTCTGGTCCCTAATGTAGATACCGTCCATAACCGCGCGCCCATTGAGATCATGCGCGGCTGCACACGCGGCTGCCGGTTCTGCCATGCGGGGATGATCACCCGCCCAGTGCGCGAGCGCCCGGTCGAGGAAATTTTGCAGGCGGCAGAGGAGATCATTCGCGGCACAGGGTTTGATGAACTCGGCCTGCTCAGCCTGTCTTCATCTGACTATACCCACGTGAAGGATTTGATCACCGAGATCAGCCGCCGGTTTGGCAGCGAAAACCTGGGAGTCAGCCTGCCCAGTCTGCGGATCGAATCGGTCAGTGTCGATTTGATGGACGTTTTACAAGATAACCGGCGCAGCGGTTTTACCTTCGCGCCCGAAGCGGCTACCGAACGAATGCGCGACATTATCAATAAATCCGTGCCGGATGATCAGCTTCTCGCCGTAGCGCGTGAGGTCTACTCGCGCGGTTGGGTGACGATCAAACTCTATTTTATGATCGGTCATCCCAGTGAAACACTGGAAGATGTGCAGGCGATCATCAATCTCTCGAAAGCGGTGCTGGCTGAAGGGCGGAAAATACACGGAAACAAAGCCACCGTGAATGTGGGTGTCAGCACCTTTGTTCCCAAGCCTCACACGCCGTTCCAGTGGGTTCCAGTGGATAGTCTGGAACAGATTCATGCCAAACAAGATTTGCTAAAACAAGGAACCCGTCAGCGCGGGCTGAATCTTAAATGGAACCGCCCCGACGAAACGCTGTTTGAGGCGTTTTTAAGCCGGGGGGATCGCCGTTTGGGGGTCGTGATTCGCCGCGCCTGGGAACTGGGGACTAAGTTTGACGCCTGGCAGGATTTTTATAACCATACCGCCTGGCAGCAGGCCTTTGATGAAGCTGGGTTGGACATGGCTTTTTACACTTATCGCCCGCGCGCGCTGGACGAGGTATTCCCCTGGGATCACATTGATGTTGCAGTCAAAAAGAAGTTTCTGATCGACGACTATCAAATGTCCCTGGTGGGTGAGACGCGGCATGACTGCCGAGACGGATGTTTTGCGTGCGGCATTTTGCCCAAGTTTTCCGAAATGCGCATGAATACCCCCGCCGATGCCTGGGAATGCCCGCCTGTGCTGCCCAAACATCTGCGTGGGTTAAAATCTCAACAGGTGATTCCGCTTGAGTCGGTCTAAGCCAACCGGCTAGACCGTCGCATTTAGGCGAGATTTGTGAATAGCGCACGCCTTGTACTCGTCGGAGTATAAACGGGGCGTGCGCTGCTTTTTCTAATGTTAAGTATATCTAGAGTTTAACCCCCTGGATTCTATTGTTTGATTCGTTTGACTTTACATATAATGGTTTATAAGTATTACCGCCATTTTGGCCGCACCTAAGGACTGGCGCATGGATGAATTTCGCTTCAATGCAACTTCGGGTGAAACAGGGCGTGTTCCTGCCGCACAAGTGAAAATTCTATACCAGGTGAGCCAGGTACTTCGTTCCGAAGCTGATACAGCCGCCAAACTGCAAGAGGTTGTTGCAGCAGCGATCCAGTTATCAGGGGCTGAGAGCGGTATTGCTCTGCTGCTTTCGAAAGAGCGCCAACATATTGATGTGGTAGCGTCTACGCCTAATTCGGTTTCACTCATCGGCTATCGTTTGGCCGTTGATTCTAGCACCGTCGGCCAGTGGTTTATCGAACGGCGTGATTCCCAACCAGCTCAGTTGTGGGCCAATACTCAACCGTCTTTATTCGCCGCTTTATCAGACCAGTTTAATACGGGCGATATGAAATTCTTGCCGCCGAACTGCTCGGCGGTTTTGGGGATTCCCCTGATGGGGCAGTCAGGCAGCATGGGCGGGGTGCTTTTGTTCAGTATTATCCGAGCGGGCTTTTCGTTGGAAGAGACCGCAGCGCAACTGCTCGAAGTGATGGCAACTCAGGCCGCGACTGTCGTGGAAGATGCTCTTTTATTTGATGCCGCCAGCCGCATGGCCGAACAAATGCGGCTCGTGAACGAAGTCAGTCTTGAAATGGTTTCTCTGCATGATATGGATGCCATTTTGTCTCTCGTTCCCAATCGCCTGACCGAAACCTTTGGTTATTATCATGCTTCAGTGGGGGTGGTTGGCGATAACGGTATCGAAATGTTTGAGGCTTCGCAGCACAGCCGGGCAGTGGGGCTGAAGCGTTTTCATATTCAGATCAACGCAAAGGGCATGGTACCCTGGGTTGCGCGTCATGGGGTGATGCATCTGGCAAACGATACACGCCAGGATGCGCTGTGGGTACCCGGAAAAGGGTTAGAGGCTTCGCGTGCTGAACTGACGGTGCCGCTGCTCTATCGAGATCGCACCATCGGCGTGATTGATGTGCAGAGCGAACACTTAAATGCTTTTGATCAGGGCGATGTGGTCGTCTTAGAGGCGTTAGCAGGTCAATTGGCCGTTGCGATTGAGAATGCGCGTTTGTTTAACGAGAATACGCGCCAGCGCCGGATTGCTGAAACGTTGAGCCGGGTATCGCGTCTGGTGGGGGTTTTGATAGATATTCAGCAGGTGGCGCAGACGGTACTGCAAGAGCTCAAAAAACTGCTGCCCTTTGATACGGCTTTGATTACATTGTATGAGGGGAATTCGTTTCGTGTGGTGCATCAGGCGGGTTATGATCCACAAGATGACGCTGGAATTCACTGGCTGATCTTCAATTCTCCCGTCTTTCACCGGATTGTGCGCTATCAAGAATTGGTGCTGGTTTCGGATACTCTCAATGATCGTCTCTGGCAAAAAGGCGGGCCGCGTTCGGCACGGTCGTGGTTAGGGGTGCCGCTGTTGAGCCGTGAGCGCGCTATCGGGGTGTTTTCGATAGGCGGTTTTTCGCCGGATGTTTATAACAAAGTCGACAGTCAGATTTTGTTTGCGTTTGCCAACCAGATCGCCGGGACGATTGATAATGCCCAGCTTCTAGAAAAAAGTGAGCAGCGCGAAAGCGAAGCCCGCGCGCTCTACGAAATCACGCGGCAGCTTGTTTCGCTTGATCAGGATTTGATTCCGGCCAGTGTGATGCAGCATTTAGGCGAAGCCTTACGTTTTGATGCGGCGGGGATGTTGGTTAGCAGCACCCGGCGGCTGGTCATTGCGGCGCGCCGCTCGGTGACGGGACAGGCGGTTGAAGAACTTGAGTCACACCTGTGTGAAACCTACAGTGGATTTAGCCATCAGGTGGTATCACCGTGCGCCTTGTCTCGGCATTTGATGCTGATTGGGCCGATCTCCGAAGAAAAAACGGTCGAACAGTTACCCACCCGGTTTTCTGTACCGCTGCTGGTAGGGCGCACCATTGTAGGTATTTGGGAAGTCGCCCGGCAGTCTACTGTCCCCTTTGCCGACTCGGAGATCAGGTTGTTGTACATCCTGGCGAACCTAACGGCAGTGGCGTTTGAAAACGCCCGGCTGTATCAGGAAACGATGGCCCGCGCTACGAATTTTCCCAGCGAGGCGCAGGATTCCGGCTCACTGAATATAGATCGTCCCGAAAACAGTGCTGGCGATGATATGTAGGTCAGCGGGTTCACCGCTTGCTGACGCTTCACCCCCAGAAAAGGTGGCATATACGCCGGGTTCTAACAGCTTAACGTGAGAAGAATGAATGCTTGTTCGCCCAAAAACAGTGGGCCGTACATGGATCAATGCCCGGCTGTCCTGGGGAATCGTGATTCGCACATCGCCAAACGTTGAACGGGCTAACAAGGTCCCCGGCACTTGCTCAGGGCAAATGACCGCCACGCTGCCCAACCCGGACGAAACATAGGCGCGCTCGACGCGCAGTCCACGTAGATCGGTATCCAGCCGCCCCAGCGTGCTGCTGATTAGAATATTCCAGGGTAAATCCTGAGCCAACCCCACATCCCAATCAGCCAACGAAAGCCACCACGTCTGCCCACGCTGCATTCGCAGCGTGGCATGATTATTGCGCACCGTCAAGCCTGGACGCGAACGCGCCGTATACTGTCCAGCGATCAGCCGCCCGGATTTGTGTAGGGCGCGCAGTTGAACGTCGAGTTCCCCGCTCTCAATTTCGAGAGAGGCCGACTGTACGCTGCCCCGCGTGATGCCGAAGGAATGCGCCTGCCAGCTAGGGCCAATATCGCCGCGCCAAAGGAGTTGGAGTCCCAGCACCACCAGCACGACCGGCCAGTAGGGGGTTGGATCAATCTCTATCAACATAAAGTTATCCAACAGCAGTACGCCGCCGCCGATCATGAGCAGCAGCGGCCAGAGCCAGGGAGCGCGTTTGGGCTGGGTACTCATAGGTCAAATCTCCAACAGGTAATCCTGTAGTAGTTGGTGCGCCGACGAATGGCGCAGTCGGTTAAGCGCCTGGGCTTCAAGCTGCCGGACGCGCTCGCGTGTAACACCGATCTGACGTCCGACTTCTTCCAGGGTATGTGTTTCGCCGTCGCTCAACCCATAACGCAGTTCCAAAATATGAGCTTCGCGTTCGGGGAGACGCGCCAACACTTGCTTCAGATGTTCGCGCAGCAGGTTATGAGTCACGACCTCGGCAGGCTGCGGGCTGGATTTATCTTCAATAAAGTCGCCGAACTCTGAATCTGCATCTTCTTCGATAGGCGTTTCCAGGCTTATCGGACGCCGTGAAATTTCGATCAGGTTGCTGATCTTATCCGGTGTGGTGCTCATGGCGTCGGCCAGTTCGTCCGTCGTCGGTTCGCGCCCAAACTCTTGGGTGAGCTGAGTAGAGACGCGGCGCAGCCGGTTGATCTGGTCACCCATGTGGACAGGTACGCGAATAGTGCGTCCCTGGTCGGCTACGGCGCGGCTGACGGCCTGACGAATCCACCAGGTGGCATAGGTGCTGAACTTGTGGCCGCGCTGGTATTCAAACTTGCGCGCCGCCCGGATCAGGCCGATATTGCCCTCCTGAATCAAATCCAGGAAATGAACGCCACGTCCAATGTATTTTTTCGCCACACTGATCACCAGGCGCGAGTTAGCGCGCACCAGGTATTCCTGGGCCGATTCCCCATCGCCTACCAGTTCGTCCAATTCAAACTTGTTTTCAAGCGAGACATCGTCGCCCAGTTCGCGCAGTTGTTGAGTGGCGAATTTGCCAGCTTCCATACGTTTGGCCAGGACGACTTCTTCCTCGGCGGTCAGCAGTGGAACACGCCCGGCCTCTTTTAAATACAGGCCAACCACGTCATCAGTATCCAGGGCTTGTTGATACCCCGCATCCTTGATCAGGTCTTCATACAGCGCCGCCGGGTCCAACAGTTCTTCTTCGGCGGTCTGTCCATTGGTGCGTGCAGCCAACGTCTTCGTAGGCGCTTCCGAAACCACATCGATACTTTCACTGGCGAAAGCATCAAGCAGTTCTTCCAGCAGATCAATGTTGTTTTCCAAGGCAGGGATACGCGCCAGGATATCATCATAGGTGATGTATCCGTGCTTTTTCCCCAGGGCTAACAACGTTTGCCAGGCCGGGTTATTGGTGGTAAAGGATGTAGTTTGTTGTGAGTCTAACACGGTCATCGCATGTAACTGTCACGTCCCCCATACAAAAATAACCCTACCGTTGGCGGTAGGGTGTCCCTTCAATCTCGCTCTTGGTGACAAAAGCAGATTCTTAGGGTACAGGTGTCTCCGCCTCTTGAGCTGTTGGTGATTTTTCAACCGCCGGTTCAGCCAGGATCGATTCACTCAACATAGTTAATACAATATCCACTGTTTGCTTGTCGATCAAGTAGATACGTCGATCTTCTTCGGATACGGCATCAATATACACATAGTATGCCATATCATTCGGATTTGTGTCACCTACGTCCAGCCGGGCCTCATAGGCTTCGCTGGTTGCCATCTGCATTTGGAACCGGATACGATAACGTGGTTCTGGTTCCAGGCCAAAAACCTGATAGTTTTCCGGCGTTGCCTCGTACCATTGTTCGGCCAAAAACCCCCTAAACGCGGCGGCAGCCTGCTCGACGGTCATTTGGTTCAGACTTTCAGCGCTGATGCCTACCTGAATGCCGGAAATCTCAGGAGCATACCAGGAACCGGCGGCATTGCGCATCACCAAAATACCTTTTCCTGTCGTGACATCTAGTACTTCTATCCCGCTAACCTGGGAGGTCTGATCGATGGCAGGGAATATCAGTCTTTCAGCGAGCGCCTGTTGAGTCGCGCCAAAAATCACCATGTCGGCTTGTTTGTCGGCTGGATTATCCAACAGCAGCATGATCATCAGCACGATTCCAAAACCGATCAGGATAAAATAGCTGATGGGATGTTTAGCCATAGTTGTTTTTTGGATGTTTGATACGCCAGCTAGTAAATTCTAACCCGTCGTCCCCGATACCACCACACGGCGGTTCCAGCGAGCAGGATCAAGCCAGGAACTATCATAATGGTGATGATGGCAATCGTGCGCCGTTCCTGGGCCGACGCGACCAGATTGAGCCGGGTGGGATCGCTGATCGGCGTGAAAGTGACAACTTCGGCAAATCCGGTGAGCCAATCGACGGTATCCGACCAGAAATACACGTTGCCGGGAATCTCCACTTGCTTGACAAACTCATTTCTGAGTATATCTGAATCGCCCACTAAGATCAGCCGTGGCTGGATTTCTTGTTGTGACTCCAACTGCTTTTTGACCGTGAGAGCGACCACCAGTGGGCCAGGAATATCGCCAGGGGCGCCAGTGGTGCTGGGCGGATTGTATTCAAGCCGCGAGTTTTCCAAAAAGTCGGTGATGTTGCTTTCCGCATACGAGATAACCGACGTCAGCAGCAGCGGTTCGCGCACATATTGATTCTGGCGCTCATCCGGTTCGGCGGTGTATTCCAGTGGACGCACAAAACGGGTTGTGATCGGGCTGTCGCGGACATCGCTCATAATCGTATGGGGAACGATGGTGTTGATAATCGGGAACCACTCGTCACCATTGATCAGTTCGGGTTGTGCTTCGATGGCAAAAGCATCTAAAGCACGCACCCCAAACTCATCCCACAAATAGGTGCTGAGCGGCCCACCTTCCTGTAAAAACGTATTGCCCGCTTCGCCTAAGATTGCCGCCTCGATAATCGGCGGATCGGCAAAGATGCCCAGTCGTCCGCCGCGCTGGAGATATTCATCCAGGACTTGAACTTCAGCCTCAGTAAAGTCCAACCAGGGGCCGATAATCATCACGGCACTGGCATCATCAGGAATACGGTCGGTTTCAGCCAGCACCAGTTCAGCAACCGCGATGCCTTGCCCATCCAGGCTGGCAAACAGGCGGGAAATTCCGGTGTCGTCTACATTTTCCAGGCTGCGCTCGCCGTGCCCGGTCGTGAAATAAATCTTAAAAACCCCGGCTGAAGCCACTGTTTTTAAGCCGGTCGTGATATTACGTTCGGAAGCATCCCCCAGGTAGATGGTTACATACTGCGAAACATATTGCCCTTCAGCATTAAGGGTATCTCTTGTTCTGGGTTCACCGTCTGCATCCAACACCGTAAGCAGCAATTGGCCGTCAAAATCGGCCTTATACCCATATCTTTCGGCTAAATCCGGTTGCTCGTCAGGATCAATATACTGCACCTCTATGGTGTCGCCGCCCTTTTCAGCATATTGGCGCAGCAGCAGATCGGCGTATTCGCGCTCGCGCAGTTTATCGTGGCTGAAAAAACCGGCGATCCGCACCTGGAAACCGCGCGTCCGCAGCAGGTCTATCGTTTCGAGTGTGGGGGTGTTCAACGAATAACGCTGGACCGAAGTCAGATCGGCGGTGACATTCGCCCGGTCTACCAGCACATAAGCGTAGCTGACCAACCCGGCAAACAAGACGCTGATCAGAATGCTGGTGGTACCATATCGGGTCTGCCGCCCAGCTATCCATGCCTGGAACTCGCCGGGAGACCACCACATCCACAGGCCAATACCCGCTGCACCGATAACAACACAGGCGAAGACCGGGATCGAAATATCGCCGGTCAACAAGTAGATCAACCCGCCCAACACCAGCGCCGCTGCCCCAATCACGCTGGCCCAACTGGCGAAACGTGCGCGATCGATAGAGGGTTGTTGCTTCATCAGCGCCACCTCCGCGACTCGATCAACCGGGTGGTGATAAAGACCATCACGACAATCAACCCGATAAAAAAGACCATATCCTCAAATCGTATCACGCCGATCATAAACGAGGTTGAATAATGCGCTTGCAGGCTCAACTGGCGCACAAACTGAGCCACGTCGTAATTAGGAATGACCAGTCCAGCGAGATCGCCTGCCCACAGAATGAGCAGGGCCGCCATGCTCAAAAAACCAGCGACAATCTGGTTTTCAGTGATGGCTGAAAATAACATCCCAATCGCCAATGTAGCCCCACCAAACAGCCAGATGCCGATATAGGCGCTGATCACAGGGCCGATGTCCAATTCGGGCCGCAATTGGTATTCACTGGCGGTGGTGAGTGCCAGCCAGATTGCCTGGTAGACCAGCGTGAGCGCCAGAATCAGCGAATAGTAGCACCATGCCCCTAAGAATTTGCCCAATACAATATCGCCATCGCGCACGGGCATTGTTAACATCAGTTCAAGCGTCCCCTCGCGTGCTTCTTCAGCAAACAGGCGCATGGTCAGCAGGGGGGTACAGAACACCATAAAAAAGCCAAATGCTTTTAACACGTCGGCCCCATCCGGGGGTTGTTGTCCGACGCGCTGCGCCAGGTCTGCGTTGAAGTACCACGCGGTGAGTTCCATGATCGCAAAGGCGACCAGATAAGCCACCGGGGAAGTAAAATATTGGGCGAGTTCACGCCGGGCGATGATCCGAATATTACGCATGGGAACGCCCTCCACGCCGGGGAGATGGTTTGTCCAGCCGGGTTGTAATCTCCAAAAATATTTCTTCGAGCGTGATCGCCCAGGGGCGCAGTTCGAGCAGTTCCATGCCATGTCCTACGACCGCCGCTGCTAAAGCGGGACGGATGTCGGCACTACCTTTGGCCCGGATCAGATACCCATCGCGCTGAACTTCCACATTTTCGACGCCGGGCAGCGCGCCCAGCACCCGCAGCACATCCTGTTCATCTGCGCGTGCTCCCACGCGCAAAAACAGCCGTCCCTGCCGGTGCAAGTTGTCGCGCAGTTTGTCTGGCGTGTCCTCGGCCACGATATTTCCCCGGTCAATGATGATCACCCGGTCACAAATTTGTTCGGCTTCCGACAAAATGTGGGTGCTGAGCAGCACGGTATGGGTGTGGCCCAGGTCGCGGATCAACGTTCGTAAATCCTGAACCTGATGCGGGTCCAGGCCAATCGTCGGCTCATCCAGGATCAACACTTCAGGATCGTGGAGAATCGCCTGCGCCAGCCCGACACGCTGCTGCATCCCTTTTGACAAATTACGGATCAGACTGGCAGACCAATGTCCCATGCCGACCATGTCCAACACCTCGTTAATGCGCGCACGGGGTTGGCTCAGGCCGCGAAGCTGCGCCGCGAATTTGAGATACCCATAAACGGTCATATCACGATAGAGCCGGACTGTTTCAGGCAGATAGCCCACATGCCGCCGCATTTCGAGAGAATCCTCAAACACATCAAAACCGGCAATACGGGCCGTTCCTTCGCTAGGGGGCATATAACCGGTCAGGATGCGCATAGTCGTGGTTTTACCCGCGCCGTTGGGGCCTAAAAACCCGATAATCTCGCCTTGCTTCGCATGAAAACTGATAGCGTTGAGCGCCAAAAATCGTCCATAACGTTTGGTCAGGTGTTGGACTTCAATCATAGAGTTTCTAGGCCGGTTCTGTGTTCAGAACATAATTAAGGGCTGCTGGAAGTTTGAGTTCGGCAGGGGTATGCCATTCCCATCCCGGCGGCAAGGCGGCGCTAAATTGAGAAGAAACGCATTTGTAATAGAAATACAGATACACATCGCCCGGAATCGCGCCGATAGCGACATGATGCGGCGCAATACCAAACCGGGTATCGCCGGTGGATTTGACTTCGATAGGCCAGCCGAGAGCGGTTTCTAGCTGCTGCCGCAAGGTTTGATGTAGTGGTTGGGCAGAATTATCTGCCGTAAAAATAGGGAGCCGGAGTCCATGTGGGCGAACCTGTGACAACAGTTTTTCGCCGTAGGGCAGCAAAGCTGCCACCTGAGTTTGAAAGACGGGCGGTTCAACTTGCCGGGCGACGATAGTCAGTTCATCGCCTTGCCGACGCTGGCGTTCGGATACAATGATACGCCGCAGGTGTTCGATAGCTGGCTCCACTATGTCATTGATGATGAAATAATCGCAGCGGGGAGCATACGTCATCTCAAATCGGGCGCGCTCGAGCCGGTTTTCCACTTCTGCCGGGGTGACGTTGCCGCGGTGCCGGATGCGTTCAGCCAGAATGTCCAGGTTGGAAGGAGTCACGAAGATCAGCACTGTTTTATCTGGATACACTTCGCGGATTTTGAGCGCGCCCAGGCAGTCAATATCAGCGATCAAATCTCGGCTGGCGTCAAAAGCCTCGTCAACGGGCTGGCGAAGAGTGCCGTAAAAATCGTCCATATGGACGTTTTGGAATTCGAGCAAAGCCCCTGTTTTGATCTGCGTCTGGAATTCAGCGTGTGACACAAAAAAATGCTCGCGGCCTTCCTGCTCGCCGGGGCGTATGTCCCGCGTGGTAACAGTGGGAAGCTGCGGAAGATCATCAAAAATATTCTGGACCGGCTTCATCAGCGTATTTTTTCCCGCCCCCGAAGGCCCGACCAGAATAAACAAAATTCCCTGACGCGGCATAAAATTCCCTTTCTTGTGAACGCCGGCCAACAAACTGAACAGTCATAAAGAGTCTAGCACGCGGTGGGCATTTGGTCGATAACCTGGGTTGCAAAAGAACGGGCCACCCGAGAGTGGCCCGTTGTAGAGAAGTCGAGCTTCAGGGGTTATTCGGCGACGACAATATCGTCGATATACCACCCGTCATTTACGTTTGGATCGCTGCGGGCATCCAGCCGGAACCGGATATTGATCCTGCTGCCGGCATAGGCGCTGAGGTCGTGCAGACGTTTGTTCCATGCGGTAGAAGCGCCGCTGGTATTCCGGATCGCCGTCCAGGTAAAACCCTCATCCTCAGACACTTCGACGTAGATCCTATCGCCCCATCCCAGGTTGCGCGAGTCCCAATAGGTCAGCGCAGCGGTGGTAGTGCCGGTCAGGTCGATCGTCCCTTCCAGCGTGGTTGACATATCGCTCAGGTGGATGTATGGAATCGGTGTGGTTCCTGCATTGGGGCTGTCGTGGAACACATTACCCCACTTACCGAAGTCCACTTTTACGCGAGCATCACCGCTGCTATCGTAATATTCCACCAGGATAGTATGTAACCCTTCGGTTAGCGTGACGGTGGTTTGATCGGGCGTACCAGGGTAGCCGCGATCATACCAGGCGTTGATGTTCCACGGCCAACTGGTGGCGTACCCTGGTGTTGTATCAGGATCGCCCGGCGGGTCAACAATCAGGCGGATACCATCATCCGAGTAGGTCTGGATTGTGTACTGGACGGTCACCGGCACACTGATCGTGCGCGTCCAGCGGGCCATAAAATTGTTGCTTGATGGCAGCGCCGGTTCGGTCGACCCGGTAGGAGGCGCGGGCCGCCCACTACCCCAGTTGAAGTCAATCATTTCCAGGTTCGGGTAGGTGAAACGGTATTCACCTGAGTCGAAAACGCGGTTGGTGTTCGTGTCGGCATAATACTTGCCAGTCCATGCGCCCGGCCCGATACCGTTGCCGCTGCCCACCATACGGAACATCGGGATACGATCCCAGGTCCCATCAAAGACCCAATAGTTGTTGGTCGAGTCAACATCCTCGTAGAACGGCAGGTTGAAGATAGATTCAGCCCCGTTGCGATCCACGATGGATACCTGGTCGAGCCACCATCCATCACCCACAGTGTTTGAATTCGCGGCGTAGAGCCGGAAACGCAGACGAATAACCCGGTTCGGATTCGCTACATTCGGGATATAGGGTGTCAGGTCGACCTGACGGCGGTCCCACGACAACGTGGTTGTGTTTTGACGGCGGGCTACATTGATTTCGTTCCAGTTGCCCCAGGTCGTGCCGCTATCATTTGAAATACTCACTTCGAGCAGCGCATAGTCATTGTAGGCCATATTGAACGCTTCCCAATAATACAGGGTAGGTTCAACGGTTCCCGTCAGGTTGATGATATGCTTGAGCTCCAAGATCGAGTTGGCTTCGTGGTTGTACGATGTACCTGTACTGTCAGAGAATGCCCGCGAGCCGCTGAGCTTGCTGTGAGTATTTTCAGGAGAAATGCTCCAGGTTCCACCAGCATACCAGTTTGTCGCTCCGGATTCGAAGTTGTCTGTGAAGGGCGCGATGCGGACCGTCGATACTTTTTCCTGGAAACAAATATCATCCAGGAACCAGCCGTTATCCACTGAAGGATCATACATCGCTTCCAGGCGGAACCGAATGTTGATGCGTTGGTTGATATATGCCCTCAGACTGAGCGCTTCCCGTGTCCACGACAGCACATGGTTATAGCCGCCGTCGGTCACTGTTGAGCCATAACCCGGCGGTGCGCTGTTGTTGTACTGGTATCTCCAAAGATTGGTCCAGGTAACACCGGCATCAGTTGACACCTGGACATAGATATTGTCGGAATACGCCATATCCCACTGATGCCAGAAAACCATCTCAGGATTGGTGGTGCCGTTCAGGTCGACTTTGGACCCCAGTTGCAGCGACGAGTCGGTGTTGTGCTGATAGTCAACACTGGGGCTGTCCGACCAGAACGCTGAACCGGAATGGGGGAAGGTGATTGCGTTATAGCTTTGGGTCGAGTTATTGTCCGACCCGCCAACGACTGCCCAGGTACCTTCGGCCACCCAGTTCTGCCCGCCGCCTTCCATGCCATCGCACCAATCAGGATAGATGACAGCCGATGGGCTGTTGCGCAGCTCGAAATCGTCGATCCACCAGCCGTCGGCTACCCGGCTGTCAGAACGCGCATCCAGTCGGAAGCGGAAATAGAATTCCTGCCCATCATAGGCGGTCAGTGGGATGATTATCTGTGACCAGCCCCAATCTGTACTTTCGCGCGCGATATAGGTTCCGGTGAGCTGTGTCCAACTGACCCGGTTATTCGTGGATATTTCCGCGTAGAGATAGTCGCCGACGTTGAGGTTATACCTATGCCAGAATACCACTTCAGGTTCAACCGAACGGGGATCGGTCAGATCAACCGTGCCGTCGAGTTCCAGGGTGCTGTTCGAGCCATGTATATAGTTTCCGCCGGGGCTGTCAGACCAGGCCGTGGTTCCGCTGTGAGCAACCTCATTACTGCGTGCCCATGTTCCGCTGGGGTACCAGTGCGAGGTCGCTTCGGCATCGTCTACAAATCCGACCGTATAACGCCGGCGGATTTCTTCTTCGACCCGTATATCGTCAATCCACCAGCCATCATTGGTAGAGGCAGAATTCAGCGTGTCGATCACAAAACGCAGTTCAATGACCTGGCCTCGAAAGTCTTGGCCGCCGAAGTTTCTCAAGTCAAAATTCTGGCGCGCCCAGGTGAGGTCGGTCGATTGAAAGTGGATCTGGTTTTCTACCCATTGGTTGGTCCCGGCAATGGAGATCCCGACCATCGCTTTGGTCCCCGAACGCAGATCGTACCGGTCGTAGAATTGCAACTTAGGATCTACTGCGCCGGTCAGGTCAATCGTGCCGCGCAGTGCCAAAATGCAATAAGCACTGGGAACAGAAGCTGCCCCCGGGCTGTCTGACCAGGCTGTGCTGGGGCTGTAGGACTGCTCGTTCGAAAGCGCCCATTTACAGTCGCCTGTGTCTACCAACCCGGCATCGGTGAGGAAAACACGTAGTTCGGCGCTGCCGCTGTCATCCACGAACTCCACCGTAATGGTGTGTTCTCCGGATGTCGCGGTAAATTTGCGGTCGAACCAGATGTTTTGATATGGGTCAGTTGCCCATTGTGTCCAGGTGGCGGGATCGCCAGCATTAGGGACGTTGACATCGACTACTATCTGAGCATCAATCCAGATGCGGATGCCGTTGTTCCGTTTGATACGGAACATGTATTGTTTGGCTTCCAGGGTAACGGTGTTGGTATAACGAGCATAGTAGTTTTCGCTCACACCGCTGCTAGGACGAACCCCGCTGCCCAACGCATAGTTGAGTTCGGCGACGGTCTCGCGTTTTACCCCTGTGCCGGCCACCATAGACGACATATTGGTTTGCCAGGTGGCATAGTTCCAGTACTCGGCATTCCAGGGACCTTCCACCAGGTCGTCAAAATCATATTCCCACCAATCAGGATGATCGCCGGGGTCCACAAACGGATACCCAAAATCACGGTCCGGCGGCGTCGGGCTGGGGCCGGGGGTGGGGGTATTCGTCGGGGGGGGCGACGGTGTGATGGGACTAGGAGTCAAGGTTGGGCCGGGGGTGGGCGTTTTGGTCACCGGGGCCGGGGTATTGGTGATCAAGCCAGGGCTGTCCGGCGTATAAGAAGCCACGGCTGCCACTTGAGTCCAGAAATCATTTGGCTCCAGTGTGTCATAGGGTGTCAGTTCACCCCCCAGCAGGTTATACACCTGGTTGCTGAAGACATTACCGACTGTCGGGCCGGTGATCGTCAGCACAGCGATGATCGCGATCACCACCAGGGCCAGAATCAGCGCATATTCGATGAGCGCCTGGCCGGCTGGTTTGGCAACCTTGTCTTGTCGCAGCCACAACCGCATTCGTTTTGGGGGGTGTTGGCTTGTACTTCGGTTATTGGACATCTACATTTCCCCTCCTGCTCTGAAGGATTGGAGTTGGTCATTTCCGCAAATGCGGTGTCAGGTCCATAATAGTGTCTAAATCAAGTGAGTCGGATTGGCTGGTTAAGGCCAAACACTACCTCTAAGTATGGGCGAATTCGGGTCCATTGAAAAGTACCTGAATGTCCTACTTCCAATAGTACCTGACTCTGCCTCGACTGGGGCTTATGTTTTGTCGAAGAGTTGTCGGAAATCATTGACAAATGTCCTGACAAAGGCGCCAGCCATCACTAGTACGGCGTGTTAGAGCATGATAGGCTCAAAAAACACTCTCGATTCAGTTATGCTAAATTAGATTTTAGTGAAAGGTGGAACACAACGTGACAGCAAAACTTATTGATGGAACCGCCATTGCTGCCCAAATTCGGGATCAGATTGCAGTGGATGTCCAAAAAATGCAGACCGAGTATGGGGTTGTGCCAGGGCTGGCAACGGTGTTAGTCGGTGATAACCCTGCCTCACAGAGTTATGTACGGATGAAGCGTAAGGCGTGCGAAAAAGCCGGGATAGCCTCTTTTCCTAACGAGCTTCCGGCAGATGCAACGCAAGCACAAGTCGAAGCCCTGGTCCAGCAGTTGAACGACGATCCAAAGGTGCATGGCATTTTGGTGCAGCTTCCACTGCCCAAACACCTGAACGAGGAAAAAGTCCTGGGTTTGATCAGCCTGCACAAAGATGTAGACGGTTTTCATCCGCTCAATATTGGGCGGCTGGCAATGAAAGGCCGCGAACCTCTGTTTATCCCTTGCACGCCGCACGGCGCTATTGTGCTGCTCGAAGAAGCCGGGGCCAAAATTGACGGTGCAAACGCGGTCGTGTTGGGGCGCAGCAATATTGTTGGGCTGCCCGCCGCTTTGCTGTTGATTCATCGCAACGCTACAGTGACGGTGTGCCACAGCAAAACCAAAAATTTGCCAGAAGTGTGCCGTCAAGCCGATATTCTGATTGCTGCGGTTGGGCGTGCTGAGATGGTCCGCGCTGACTGGGTCAAACCGGGGGCGTATGTGATCGACGTAGGCTCGAATCGAATCAATGATCCCTCCGCCGAAAAAGGTTATCGTTGGGCGGGCGATGTCGCGTTTGACGAAGTCAAAGAAGTGGCCGGGGCGATCACCCCTTCGCCGGGCGGCGTAGGCCCGATGACGATTGCTATGTTGTTGAAAAACACCCTGCGCGGCGCTGAATTGGTCGTGACGGGCCGTGTGAAAGACCTGATCTAAGCTGGTTAGAGTCTTGGGCGAATAATGGTGCAACAGGGACGCGGCGCGTCGGCGTCCTTCAATGTTGTCTTTCAATAATAATTTGAGAGAAGAAGATGCCAACGTTGCTCGTGAAAAATGCGCTCGTCGTGGTGACGATGGACGAAACTCGCGGCGAGATCAGCCAGGGCGCGATCTTCGTTCGTGATAATGTCATTGAAGCAGTCGGGCGGACGGCTGATCTTCCGGCTTCTGCTGATGAAATCATCGATCTTTCAGGCCATGTGGTGATGCCGGGCATGGTCAATACCCATCATCATATGTTCCAATCGCTCACCCGCGTCATTCCTGGCGGCCAGAATGAAGAATTGTTTGGCTGGCTGCGTTCACTTTACCCAATCTGGGTTGGGTTAAAATCCGAAGCAATCTACGTGAGTACCAAACTGGCAGCCGCCGAACTGATTCTATCCGGCTGCACCACCTCTAGCGATCACCTCTACATTTACCCGAATGATGTGCGCCTGGACGATGAAATTCGCGGCGTACAGGAGATCGGGCTGCGTTTTCATGCAACACGCGGCAGTATGAGTGTGGGTGAGAGTAAGGGCGGGCTGCCGCCGGATCGCGTCGTCGAAGATGAAAACGCCATTTTGCACGACTGCCGCCGGGTAATCGAAGAATTTCACGATAACAGCCGTTATGCGATGCTGCGAATATCGCTGGCGCCCTGTTCGCCGTTTACGGTCTCACAAGACTTGATGCGTATATCAGCGGAAATGGCGCGCAGTTATCCAGGAGTGCGCCTGCATACTCATCTGGCGGAGACTCGCCCCGATGTTGAATACAGCCTGGAAAAATTCGGCTTAATGCCCGGCGATTATGCTGAGGATGTTGGCTGGATTGGCACGGATGTCTGGCACGCGCACTGTGTCCATTTGACTCCTCAAGCGATGGATAAATTTGGCCGCACAGGGACCGGTATCGCTCACTGCCCGACCAGTAATGCCCGGCTGGCGAGCGGAATCGCCCCGGTGCGTGAGATGCTCAAACGCCATGTCCCAGTAGGATTAGGGGTAGATGGATCGGCCAGCAACGACAGCGGCCATCTGCTCAACGAGGCGCGCATGGCAATGTTGATGCAGCGGGCACTGACTCTCAATCCCAGTATTATGACGGCGCGGGATGCACTCGAACTGGCGACGTTGGGCGGCGCGCGCGTGTTGGGTCGTGATGATATTGGCGCGCTCAAACCGGGCATGGCGGCGGATTTTGTGGCGTTCGATCTGCGCGCCCTGCCGTTTGCCGGGGCGCAGCATGACCCGGTGGCGGCGCTGCTGTTCTGCACATCGGTGAATGCAGCTTACAGCGTGATCAATGGCCGTGTGGTGGTGCGTGAAGGTCATCTGACCACGCTGGAACTTGAGCCGCTGATTGAACGGCATAACACGATTGCGCGGGCATTGGTCAATGGCGAGGCTTATTAAACAAGGAGGTTATGCCGTGAATGACCGTCTTATCATCCAAGGTGGGCAGGTCGTCACACCTTCCGAGGTGGTACAGGCTGACCTTCTGATCGAAGACGAAAAAATCGTAGGATTAGTTGCGCCGGGGGCTGATCTCTGGACCGGGGCGCGCGTGATCGACGCGGCAGGGTGTTATGTCTTTCCGGGGGTGGTCGATCCCCATACCCATATTCAGCTCGATACCGGGATTTATCGCACGGCAGATAACTGGGAGATTGGGACGCGCACGGCAGCGTTTGGCGGAGTAACCACCGTGGTTGATTTCGCCACTCAGTTTAAAGGCATGACTTTCCCCCATGCGCTCGAAGCCCGTTTGAAAGAATGCCAACCCGCGTTGATTGACTACGGGCTGCACATGATGGTCACGGACCTACCGCGCGATCCGGCGGCGGCGTGCCAGTGGTTAGAAGAACTGCGCGATCTGGGTGTTCCCAGCATCAAACTCTATACCACCTATCGCCCGAATTATTACGCCGATGATGCAGCCCTGCTGCATACCTTCCGCGC
>JACRBK010000471.1 GCA_016234525.1 Chloroflexota bacterium | reverse complement strand
GGAGCGGCGGGGGCCGTATAACCCGGCAAACATCACCACTGACGCCCCACTGATCCAAAAATCCGGATCGCGCAGTTCCGACCATCCTGGCTGGCGAAATTCGCCCATTTGAATCATCGAGCTGATCACGATCAAAATCAGTAGCGCCGTAGATAACAACCGGGCCTGCCGTCGCTCCTGCCGCGATGTAATCGAAACAGCCGGTTCAACCAACAGCCAAAACAACTCTCGCCATCGACCAGGGGATAATCTGCCAGCCCGTTGTCTGCCGGTCATGAGCGCCTTCCCAGAAGGTAATTCCACCACCACATAATTATATTATGGTGCAAAAGGGATTGTAGGGGAAGTATTACAGAAAAATAGGTGGGGGAAAACGGGGCATGGCGGCGGCGTTCCCCTTCAAAATCTGGTCGCTGCGGTCCCCTCTCCAACCAAGTTGGAGAGGGGTTAGGGGCTGACGTCGCTCTGCAATTCTGTGTCCAGAACAAATTCTCAAAGTGCCATCAGGTTCGTTATACCGCAAACTTCTGATGCATTTCCGGCACATCCACCTGTTCATACCCAAGTTTAGCCTTCAGATTGTCCGCCAGGGCAAAAGCCGCGTCTTCTTCGCCATGCACCAAAAAGGTTCGGCGCGGCTGTTTGGTGATCGCGCCCGCCCATTCCATCAGCTCGTTGCAGTCGGCATGGCCGGAGAAGCCGTTAATAACTTCGACCTGCGCATTCAGATGATATTCGTCGCCAAAGATGCGCACGACAGGCTGTTTTTCTACCAGCCGCCGCCCTAAAGTATCGGGAGCCTGCCAGCCGACGATCAGAATGGTATTACGCGGGTCTTCGATGCGGTTGGCGAGATGGTGCAAAATGCGCCCGGTTTCAGCCATGCCGCTGGCGCTGATCACAATAAACGGCTCACGCTTGAAGTTAAGTTCTTTGCTCTGTTCCACCGAGCGCGTATAGTACAGTTGCTCGAAGCCAAACGGGTCGCCCTCGGCCAGCATAAACTCGCGAATTTCAGAATCATATGCTTCGGGATGCAGGCGGAATACCGAGGTGGCATTAATCGCCAACGGGCTGTCCACATAAATATTCATTTCGGGAATATCACGCTTGAGCATGAGCTTGTGCAGCGTGTAAACCAACTGCTGAGTACGCCCAACGGCAAACGAGGGGATGATCACCGCCCCGCCCCGCCGGAAGGTATCCCCCACGATTTTTTCTAACTTCTTCTCTGAATCATCGAAGTTTTCGTGTATCCGATTGCCGTAGGTGCTTTCGAGAATCAACACATCGGCGTGATCGACTACCTCAGGATCGCGGATAATCGGTATCCCCTTGCGGCCCAGGTCGCCGCTGAATACCAGCCGCACATCGCGCCCGGCGTCCCGATCTTCGATGTCCAGCACGACAATCGCGCTGCCGAGCATGTGGCCCGCGTCTAAGAATTTGACGTTAATTCCCGGCAGAATCTCGCGCTCACGGTGATAACCAATAGAGTTGAAATAGTCCAGGCAGTCCAGCGCGTCTTCGGTGGTGTAGATCGGTTGAACGGGCGGCTCATTTTTGCGCGCGCGTTTTTTGTTGACGAACTGCGCATCCATTTCTTGAATGTGCGCGCTGTCGAGCAGCATAGTCGAACACAAATCTCGCGTGGCAAACGTACAGACAATATCACCCCGGAACCCGCTCTTGACCAGATTAGGTATATTGCCGCTGTGATCAATATGCGCATGGCTGAGAATCATCGCGTCTACTGCACCTGCGTCAAACGGCAGGCTGCGGTTGCGTTCAAACGCCTCGCGGCGCGATCCCTGGTACAGGCCGCAGTCCAACAGCAGCCGCTGGCCGTTGACCTCGATCAGATGCTGCGATCCGGTGACTGTTCGCGCTGCCCCATGAAAGTTGATCTTCATCGTATGAACTCCCCCGTGATAGATAGGTGAAAGTTATCAGTCATCAGTTGTCAGTTTTGGGTTATTGGTTGTTAGTTATTAGTAAATGCCGCCGGAAAGCCGATTTTTACTAATCACTGTGAACTGCTCACTGTGAACTAATCACTAAAACCAACCACTCATAACCTGTCTTTATGAACCCGGCTCCTGGTCGTTCGCGTGTTCCAACACGTGCAAAAGCTCCGCTCCATATTCAGCGCGCCGCCAGGGACCCAACCCTGGAATGTTGTCCAGGTCTTCTAAGCGGGTAGGCAGTTGGCGGGCCAGCGTCCACAACACATCACGCGGCAGAATCACATCCGATTCTACGCCGCGTTCGGCGGCACGCTGCTTGCGCCAATCTTTGAGCGCCTCATAGCGCGCCTGGATGTCCGGGTCAATCTGATCGCGGGTGGGCGGCAGCGGCAGTTTGGCCCGGCTGCCGCGTACAATCGCCTGGATAATCGCTTCGCCGTCGCGTTCGACCAGCCGATCATTTAGCCCCTTGATCCCGCGCAGATCATCAGCCCGGCGCGGCCCCAACGAGGCTAACTGCACCATCGTCTCATCCGTCATCACCTTAAACGGCGGCCAATCCCGCTGGCGGGCCATCTCATCGCGCAGCAAGTAGAGTTCGCGCACAATCGCGATCTGAAAACGGCGCAGATCGCGCACCTGATGAATGCGCCAGAAACCGTCAGGATCAAATCGATGTTGGGCGGCGGGCAGGTCAGACAGCGCAGCGAAAGTCTCCCGCGCGGAATCCAGGCGGCCCATTGTTTCCAGTTCAGCCAGCAGGCGATCTCTCAGAATGGGCAAAAAATGGGTGTCGTATTGGGCATATTGCAGTTGTTCGGGCGGCAGCGGACGGCGCGACCAGTCCGCGCGCTGCATCCGTTTGTCGACCACGCGCCCAAACTGTTCTTCAACGAGGCTGCCCAGCCCGGTTTTAGCCCAGCCGCAGGCCCGCGCCGCTAACATCGTATCGAAGATGTTATTGAAGCTAAACTGAAAGTCACGCTTGAGCGACATAATATCATATTCTGCCGCGTGGAATACGATCTCGATCTGCGGATCGGCCAGCAGCCGTCCCAGGGGAC
This sequence comes from Chloroflexota bacterium, assembly GCA_016234525.1. Lineage (GTDB taxonomy): Bacteria > Chloroflexota > Anaerolineae > Aggregatilineales > Aggregatilineaceae > JACRBK01. The sequence goes on along the minus strand of JACRBK010000471.1, from coordinate 1,170 downwards.
TCATATCTTCGACGGTCAGCGGATCAATCAAATAATCCTCGGTGCGCGAAGAAAGCTGCACCAGGCAGACCCGCTCATAATAGGCATACAGGCTGTTGGACTCGGTATCGATAGCCAGCAGAGGCTCGTCGGCGAGCTTCTCCACCATGTGGCGGAGTTCTGCCGTGCGCCGGATGTAAAGTGGACGTCTTAAAGTCGATGGGTCGTCAGTCAAGGTTTTTTCGGTTCTATCTCTGTACATTCAATCACCCTGCCAATTATTACCCTTTCGTGGATAGACGGCAAGCATTGAATAGACAAACAGGGTCATAGGTTCGCCTGCAAAGGGGCATTACTGTAGAATAGTTCTACCTTTCTCACGGCTAAAAAAGCAGAGTTCAGCAGTATCTCACGAGGAGACAGCATGGCGGCGGTAAGCAAAACAATCATTGAGATTCGCGGGTTAAAAAAGCAGTTCAACCCGCCCGACGGGGTATGGGCCGTCAAAGGTGTCACTTTTGAAATTATGGCGGGCGAAGTATTCAGCCTGTTAGGGCCAAACGGGGCCGGGAAGACCACCACGATCAGCATGATGAGCGGCTTACTCACCCCGACCGAAGGCGATGTGCTGATGGGCGGACACTCGATCCGCACCGAGCCGATGGCCGTCAAACAAATGATCGGTGTGGTTCCGCAAGAACTCGCGCTCTACCCCAGCCTGACCGCCCGGCAAAACCTCGCCTTTTTCGGCAAAATGTATGGGCTGTCGGGCGCGGCGCTCAAAAAGCGTGTGGATGAGGTGCTGGAATTCGCCGGGCTGATGGATCGGGCGAATGATCCGGTGCAGGAGTACAGCGGCGGCATGAAACGCCGGGTAAATATCGGTGTGGGGCTGCTGCATAGGCCGCAAATCCTCTTTTTGGACGAACCCACTGTCGCCATTGATCCTCAGTCGCGGCGGAACATCCTCGACGCGGTGAAAGAACTGAATCAGCAGGGCATCACGGTGTTTTATACCACGCACTACATGGAAGAAGCGCAGGAACTTTCGCACCGGGTCGGCATCGTTGATCACGGCGAGATCATCGCCATTGGCACGCAGCCGGAACTGACGCAGATGGTCGGCCAACACGATACGCTGATCCTCAAGGTGCCGGGCGTGACGCCGTCCGTATTAGAAGCGCTGGGCAG
>JACRBK010000470.1 GCA_016234525.1 Chloroflexota bacterium | reverse complement strand
TCCAAATTTATGTCAAAATAACCGCCTCATGCTCGCTGTAGGGCTGATCGTGTTGGGCGGCCTGTTTCTGATGGATATGGGAATGTTATGGCCGCTGTTCGTGCTTGTGCCAGGGCTGTTTTTGCTCGGCGTGGCAATCTATGGCGGCAAAGCGGGCATCGCCGGATTTTCGATCCCCGGAATGTTGGTAACCGGCACGGGCGCGCTGCTTTTTATCCAAAACCTGACCGGCTATTGGGAAAGCTGGTCGTATGCCTGGACGCTGTACGGCGCATTTTTGGGCATGGGTTTTATGATGATGGGCCAACGCCTGCCGGATGACGGCTTGCATCGTGTCGGCCAAAAATTCGTCCAGGTCAGCCTGATGACGTTCGCCGCGTTCGCCTTTTTCTTTGAGATTATCATTGGCATCAGTGGTGGATTGGGGCCGTTAGGTCCGGCGGCGCTGATCCTGATCGGGCTGTATCTGCTCAGCCGCGATTCAACCGGAATGCGTCTACTGGCGTCGATGGGCAACCAACCTGAATCCGTGAAACAGAAAAACAAGAATAAACCCAAACGGGGCGACGAGCCGTTGTTCACCGGGCCGGTGGTCTATGGCACCCCCGCGCGCGATGCCTCACGATTGAGCACCACTGAGGCCGAAGAAGTCCCATCAGGCAGTGCGTCCCGTTACGACCGCTGATCAATCGCGCAGTTCCTAACCCGACACCAACCTTTTGTACGCGAAGAGCAGGCCCAGGGGCCTGCTCGTTGTTTGTTTTCGCTGGCAGAAAGATTCATAACGGGTACTAAGATCGTTTAAATTCAGTTCGAATAAGGCAAGTCACCCGATTTTTACAAACTATTTTGTACACTTTGTTTGAAATGTACGTTATAATCAAAACATTCATCCATTGAAACCTTACCAATGTCATTATTGACACCCTTTTTTCACCCGTGGGGACGGCAGCACCACTAGAACTATTTAGAGATGCTGCACTTCTGATCCGACTTATTATCCCTTCACCTATTTTACAACCGAACACCTGTTATGTGACCTGCGGTCCATGCCTGCCGATCTGCTTTTGCGAGAGATCAGGCAGTCCCATTATTTTTTGGGGGGACACAAAGTGGGCGGCGGCGGTATTAATATAGATGGAGATTGTGTTGGAGATTTCATGCTAGCACTTCTAAACAAAACAGCTTAAATCACCACCTTTCATCGAGCGGGAGATCGAAGAGGAGTAGGCGGGAAATATGAGAAACTACAACGGGCGAGTGAAGTACTATTTTATTCGCGTCACCAACGTCAACATCTTCAATGCGCTGGTCAAAGCGGCAGAACATCTCAGCGCGGAAAAAGGCGCCGACTTTGACGCACGACGCAACGGTGGGTTTTATGAACTGGTTACCGCCAGCGCAAGTTTCTGGCACGACCTCTATCTGTACGGGCAGATGATTGTCCAGGCCCAGGATGAATATATTGACGGTGGGGAAGAACAACCGGCCTAATCCTGGTCTAACACAAAAAAAGCCGCGACTCAGTAAACCCGAGTCGCGGCTTTTTGATGCAGCGGGGAGGACAGGATTCGAACCTGCGACTCGGTTTTAAGCCGAGTAACCGCTTAGCAGGCGGCCCCAATCGACCACTCTGGCACCTCCCCAATACAACCAAACACTTACTTACACAGCGGAGGGAGAGGGATTCGAACCCCCGGAGACGTCAGACGCCTCAGTGGTTTTCAAGACCACCGCCTTAAGCCGCTCGGCCATCCCTCCCGGTAGTCTTCCCTGAATCATACCCCTCCGGGACGCAGAGAAGTATAGCATGATCATCAGGGGCGGTCAACGGTGACGTTGTTATTTTCGCCCTACCCTACCCAGCGGTCATTGTCTCAATGGCCGCTGGGTGGTATTTACCGGCAATTTTCGCCGAATTATTTCATCAATAAAACAGGCTGGATGCGTTCCGCCGCCCAATCGATCTCGGCTTTGCTGATGATCAGCGGCGGGGCGAAGCGGATGGTATTGACGTGCGTCTCTTTAGCGAGGATGCCGCTGTGCTGCAAGGCTTCGCAGAAGCGGCGCGCGCCCCCAGCTTCGGGCTTGAGTTCAACGCCGATCATCAGGCCTTTGCCGCGTACTTCCTTCACATGCGGGCTGTTCATCTCCGCCAGCCGTTCCTGGAGGTAGTCGCCCATACGGGCCGTATTTTCGACCATATTTTCTTCAACCAACACCCGCAGCGACTCGCGCGCCACAGCGCAGGCCAGCGGATTGCCGCCAAAGGTGCTGCCATGTTCGCCGGGCTTGAACACGCCCAACACATCCCGTCTTCCGAGCACAGCCGACACCGGGTAAAAACCGCCGGACAGCGCCTTGCCAACCGTGACCAAATCCGGTCGGACACCATCATGATCACAGGCAAACAGCTTGCCGGTGCGTCCCAGGCCGGTCTGAATCTCGTCGGCGATCAGCAGTACATTGTGTTTGGTACAGAGATCACGTACTTTTTTCATATAACCAGCGGGCGGTACGATCACCCCGCCTTCACCCTGAATCGGTTCGACAATGAAGGCGGCAGTATGAGGTGTGATGGCAGCTTCGAGGGCTTTCGCATCACCGTAGGGAATAAGCTTAAAGCCAGGAGTATAGGGGCCAAAGTCGTCGCGGTAAAGCGGCTCGGAACTGAAGCTCACCAGCGTGATCGTGCGCCCGGCGAAATTACCCTCACAGGCGATAATCTCCGCCTGTCCATCGGGGATGCCTTTCACCTGATAGCCCCACTTGCGGGCGACTTTGAGCGCCGATTCGACTGCTTCAGCGCCGGTGTTCATCGGCAGCACCATCTCAAAACCGGTCAGATCGCACAGTTCCTTATAGTACAGGCCCAATTGATCGTTGCGGAAAGCCCGGCTGGTCAGGGGCAGCCGCATTGCTTGATCCACCAATGCCTGCCGGATGCGGGGATGGGCGTGTCCCTGGTTGACAGCGCTGTAAGCGCTCAGGCAGTCCATATAACGATTGCCTTCGACATCCCAAACCCATACCCCCTCGCCGCGACTCAACACAACATCCAGCGGGTGATAGTTGTGCGCGCCGTAGCGTTCTTCCAAAGCAATAAGTTCATCAGTCGTAAGTTGCACTAAATTATCCATAGACGGACTTCCTTCGAGTGCGTAGCTGCTCATTCGTGAATCGGGAACAGCCCGTACCGATAGGTTGATTGTATCACTGCTGTCGGCTGACTGGTAGACCCGTTAGAGCCGCATTGGTCCTAATAGGACCCCGCGCGCCTCATTTGCCCGCGCGCCGTTCCCATCGTACACTAGCCATTAATTGAACCTACCTGACCGACATTTTCGGTTTTTGATATGATCTCGTGGGAAAAGTGATGAGCGCCATTCCCAACCCTTATAACCCGCTGGAACCTGTCCACGACCCCACTTATTTTTTTGGGGGCGCAGAGGTATTCGCTTTCTTCCGGCAGCAGTTGGTCGGCACAGCGCACGAGCGCGCCCTGGTCTTGATCGGGCGGCGCGGGCTGGGCAAAAGTGCCGTACTGCGCCAGCTTAGTTACCAGATCGATGAGCACTATATCCCCTGCATTATTCCACTGGCAACGGTGGACCTGAGCAGCGAAGAATCTTTGCTGCGAGCGTTGGTAAGCGAGATCCGCGCCGCGCTGGACCAGGCCGGAGCCAGCACTTACCGGCTGCCGGAATGGCCGACAACGGCAGAAGAATCCGCCAACCCGCGTGAATGGTTTCGCACCACCTATCTCGAAGTCGCGCTGGCGGCGCTACGTATTCGTCATCTGCTGCTGGCGTTTGATGATGCTCACCTGCTGCTCGATGCGATAGCACGCGGCACACTGCCTAAAGATTGGCTGCGGGTGCTGGGCGATCTGCTGGCGGCCTATGACCGGCTGGATATTGTGTGCGCGCTGGATGCCTCGTATGAAAATCAGGTGTTGGGGCTTGAACTGCTGAACGATCCCACCCTGCATTTCCGGCTGACCGAACTCGCCCTGCCCGACGCTGAGCGGCTGGTGCGCGAACCTGTCGCGCCGCTGTGGACCTATGCTGAAGGGGTAGTCGAGCGCATTTTGGCGCTGGCGGGAGGAAATCCCTTTTTGCTGCATTCGATCTGCCGCCTGTTGTTCCGGCGGTCTGAAGAACGCAGCCACACCGGGCCGATCACCGACAACGATCTGACAGCGATCCATGTGGCGGCGCTCGATCAGGCCGGCGAAATTTTAGAGCCGCTGTGGAACACTTCTACTCCCAATGAACGCCTGACGATGACCGCCTTAGTCCGGCTGGATGAACTGGAACCGGAGCAGCCGATCTCATTTGAAATGCTCTACGGCTGGCTGACCGGGGCCGGTTATACCATCAACAAGACACAATTAGCGGCAGCGCTGCGCGGCCTGGATTATAACGGGCTGGTGCGGGCCGACGCAGATCATTACCGGCTTCCCGTGTGTCTGGCAGTAGATTGGGTGCGAACGAATGCGCCCTCGCCCACCGCCGCAAACCCCGAACCAGAGCGCCGCGAATGGGGTCGATTGATTCCGGTGGGGGGACTGCTGGCGGCGGTGTTAATCGTGGGAATAATCGGCCTGGCGGCCTGGGGGAACTTGTTGGGAGGGGATGAAGATAATGATCAACCGCTCCGCCCAACGATGCCCACCGCGACGCTGTCCCTGAATATCGAGGCAACCCGGCAGGCTGATTTTATGACGATGACGGAACGGGCACGCCCCACCGAGACCCCGACGATCACCCAGACTCCCACGCCAACTGCTACCGCCACCGCGACGGATACGCCGACTCCATCACCAACGGCTTCGGTTACACTGACCGCTACGGCGACGCCAACACCAACAATCACGATCACGGCCTCACCGACCGTCACACCAACGCCAACGCGGCGCGCTCCGGCGACCAATACGCCGCGCCCAACGATTGTAACTGAGATTCCGACGCTTGATCCGGGAGCGTAGAGAAAAAAACAGGGCGCGGTTCGCCGCGCCCCAGAGTGGTTAATTAGTGGACCGCTACGGGTTGGTCCCAGCGTGTTTGTTCCAGCCGACCATCTTCATATTCACGCGCCAGGGCCGCGTCAAGATTCAGTTCAAACAACACATAATGTTCCGAGGGGGTAAAACACGATGCTTCGATACCCTGCTGGCGGATTTCATCGTCGGTGATCTCACGCGCGTACCCCTTGATACTGAACTCGCCCCCTACCCCTACCGGGTTATCTACCAGCGAGTGCAGCGCAAAAAAACCACTACGGCGCAGATCGTCAACTTTGGGAGAGGTGGGTTCGATAAACAACAGCAGACGACCTTCGCAGATCACTGGTTGAACGGGGTTGCAGCGCGGTGAGCCATCGGCGGCGACAGTTGCAATAAACGCCACACGCGCACGGTTGAAACGGCTTTCGCCCCAGGCTGCCAGTTCAGGAGCAGCATCAGCAAATTCGGCCCAGGTTGCCATGATCGCGTACCTCTCTCACTCAATTAAATTTAGGTTATTGTAGCGCGGCAGAGAGCGGCTCTATTTGTGCACTTTTGACAGTGAAAACAGGAGGAAATATGGGCAAACATAATCATAAACTCTGGCGCGATCTGCTGATCGCCGCCGGGGGGTATGTCATGTTTCAGCAAGCATGGGGCTTATGGTTATTATTCAACAGCCGCGTTGAGCGCACACTGAAAACGCAGACCAACGAAGCGCCCAAAGGACTCACCTTCGCGCAGACCCGCGAGACAGATACTTACAGCCGTACCCACACCATCGAGGATGGCATCGAGCGGATCGTTTATGTCCCTAAAAACCGGCGGCATGATACCCCGATCATCATGCAGCATGGCATGTGGCATGGCGCGTGGTGCTGGGAACTCTGGCAGGAATTGTTCGCCGCCTGGGGCTGGGAAACGCGCGCTCACAGTCTGCCCGGTCATGCCGGGTCGCCGGTCCAGCGCCCGATCTACCGCTGTACATTGGATTATTATCTGAGCTTTTTGAAAACCGAACTGGATCGATCCCCCGTGCGCCCGGTGTTGATGGGTCACAGCATGGGCGGCGCATTAACCCAATGGTATCTCAAATATGTGGCTGACGATCTCCCGGCGGCGGTGCTGGTTGCGCCCTGGGTATCACACAGTATGTTCGGGGATGGTTTGATCCCACTGATCACTTATGATCCGCTGGTGCTGCTGTTGATGATGCGTTCGTGGGATGCGACGCCGATGGCCCGCCCTGGACCGGGCAGCGCCGTGCGGTTTTTGGTTGGGCCGCAGGCCGTGATCCCGCTGGATCAATTGCAGCCCCGGTTAGGGCCAGAATCCGTGCTGGTTATGTACCAGCATAACCCGCCCTTCTGGACTCCCCCCGCGAGTGTGCATACCCCCCTGTTGTGGATTGCGGGCGAAGACGATCCGCTGTTGGTCGAACCCGCCGAGCGGCGTTCGGCGGCGCATTATGGCGCGGAATATTTCGTCGCGGAGCGGGCGCGGCATAATGTGATGATCGAGCATAATGAGCGCGAAACCGCCGAAAAAATTGATCGCTGGCTGGCGGAACGAGTGCGATAGTTATTCCGGGCGCAGTGAGCGCCTCATGATTTACTGCACACTGAGCCTTATCGCCCCCGGCAGAATATCCGAGATCAAGATCAGGCCCGCCTCGCTGGCGGTGAGGGTTTGAGCCGTCCGCCCCTCTCCTTCAAACTGGTAGGTCGCGCCGGGGCGCAGCCCAGTGATCAATAGAGCCTGCACGCTGGGAGCCACCTGGAATGTGGCAGTGGTGACATCCTGGCTGTTTTCGGGCGCGAGATCGAACATCACTTGCACCGACCCCAACGCCGTACCGCGCATGGTATCACTTTGGATGAGGATACCTTCGGCGGGCGGTGGTGCGCTGGCATCTTGCGCGGTGAAGAGGGTCAGAAACCAGTTTTCGAGATTCAACTGCGCCGGGTTGATCTCCAACCGGAAATAGCCGTAAGGATCATTCTCGAAATTATTACTGACTGGCCCACCCCAACTGGTGTTAACTTCTTCCCCCGCCACCTGGAACCCTTCGACCATCGTCACCTGACTGTTGGGCAGCAGATTCTGCATATACACGGCGCTCTCGCGCACCAATGATCCGAAAAACAGGCCGCTGGGAGCAGGCGCATTTTGGAAATGAAACACAACCTGCGTTGTATACGAAGGATAAGTCGTGATCACCCGGTCCGCTACGATCACCCAGCCGGGCCGCCAGTACACAAACTCGCGGATCACGGTGCTGACTTTGGCGCGATTTTCAGGCGTGGTGTAGACCGTGCTGTTATAGGCCCCGGTGATGTCGGCACGTAGATAGGTGGCCCCTCCCGCTTCGCCAAACCGGGTAATTGAGCCAGTATCATAGGACTGCCAGTTAGCGATCAGGTAATCCATATTAAACGCGGTACGGGCCGCCGGTCGCATGGTACGCTGCCCGCAGTCATTTAACCACACATCACGCTCGTTGTTGGGCCGGATGCCGTCGAAATCTTCAGCCAGATCGCATACTAAAATCGTGTTGGCCGCAATGGTGCGCACATAATAATTCGCGTCGTGTTCGGATGTGCCATCGCCGCTGTATACACCGCTGCGCACTACTAAATCCTCACCGTTGTGGAACAGCGTAAAATTGCCCTGGTCGAAAAATTGGTGATAGGTGATCCGATCCCCGGCGTTAAAGCTCACATAGGTGGCGCCGGAATCAAGTTGGCCGCTTTCGTCGGCCCAGTTCGAGCGCATGAAAACATGCCCCAGGTAAGGTGCGTACCAGGTGGTAATGTCTGGCGGCGTCCCGACGGCATCAGGATCACGCCACAAAAATTCTTCAGAGGCCATCCAACCGGGCATAGAATCCGGCGGCTGGCGCAAAAACCAGTCCATCCAGTCGCCGTGTTCGGTCTCAACAAACACGGCCCGCAGCAGCAGGTCTTGAGCGCGACCATACGCCGCGGCGCCATGATAGCGTTCCGAGTCCCCGATGATAGATGGATAACTGTGGATCGGATCGCCCCAGTCTTCGCCGAACGTCGTCGTGGTGGTGGGGTGATAGAGGAACATATCATACGCCAGCCGGTCATACCACCAGCGCGTATCGTCAAAATAGTTTTCTCCGGCGGCAGTCCACCACGCCAGCGCGATCTGCACCCTGGGCCAGATGGCGATAAAACCGTAGACTGGCCCCTCTGCCCATGCGCCGCCGTCCTGTAAATCCAGCCCCGGAATAAACGAGTCGATGAATAACTGGCGGCAGAAATCTAGCAGTTCGGGGGCCTGATCGTTTTCGCCCCACAGCGCCAGCGCGGTCGCCGTGAGCGCCCATAACCAACGCGGCTCATAGTTGCCAAAAGCCATCAACTCCCCTTCATACCACACCACGCTGTCAACATCTCCGGCGGGATCGCGCAGCACCTGTGCGGCACGCCAGAGTGTATCCCGCAGGGCGGCGCGGTCTTCGGGGGTCAGTGTTTCGTACAACCAATCATAGCCTACGGCTAACCCGGCAACATTTGTCGTAAATTCACCGTCGTAACCCTCACCTTTCATCGCCCCCGCGTTTTCAATTGTATTTGCCAGATTGACCATCAGGCGGGTGGCCCGGTTCGCATAATCCGCGTTCCCGGTGGCTAACCATGCCAGCGCCAACGAACGCAGCGCCGTAGACGGAGTCCATTCGGCATTTTCTTCTGGGGAATCTGAATCCACATAGGCGGCAAAATTCGCCCAGGTCGAAGCATTGGCTGCCGCGCGCGGCTTGAGTGTCTCATCAACATACTGTTGGGAGATCAGCAGACGGGGGTGTTCGCCAAACGCTGCTACGGGCAGTGGGACGCCAGTCTCTTGGGCGTGGGCGATGGGGTGAGCGGGAATCGGATGGAAAACAGTCGGAAGCAGAAGCAGAGCGACGAGCCAACCAACCACAATACGCGCGTGTTTCATGCAGCCTCCTGCGTAAGTTCAGGTTAAAACGGCAGATCACCGGATGAGATGTTGAATTGCAGCAGCGGCTCAACGCGCAGCCAGGTGCGCCCGATGCGAAATAATTGGCCGGGTTCGAGTACGGCGCGGCCCGTGATTTTTTCATCCTCGATAAACGTCCCGTTGGTGCTGTGGTTATCTTCCAGCCAGAAGGTATGGCCGTCGTAGACAACACGGGCATGTTCGCGGGAAACCTGGCTGTCATAACTCAGGCACACGTCACAGCCCTCGCGCCGCCCGATGCTGATCTCGATAGGTTTGGTCACATTCAACAGCGTTTGAAATGACAGCGTATCCCCGTCTTTGGGACCGCTCATCAACGCAATCACGATTTCATCCATAACAACCTCCGGTTATTCTTCGCCCTGCCCCATGCGGCGGCGTGCCTCGGTGCGTTTGTCACGCGAAGGATGGTGGGCGGGATCAAGTTCCAGCGCCTTACTAAAGACGCGCACGGCTTCTTCCCAGCGGCTCAGGTGCATCAAGGCTTCGCCCCGGTTGTGCCAGAACCACACATCACGCGGCGTCACTTCGGTGGCCTTGATATAACTCTGTAACGCTTCTTCCCAGCGATCCAGGATCGCCATCGCCAGCCCGCGGCCATTCCACGCCCATCCATAATGGGGTGATATAGCCAGCGCCTGTTCATAAGCGTCCAGCGCCTCGCGATGACGCTCCAGGCGGCGCAAAATCTGCCCCTTACGCGCCCAGGCCGTTTCATTTTTCGGATCAATCTTGAGCGCCTGATCGATCACACTCAGCGCCTCATCGCGGCGGCCCAACGCCAGCAGCGGATCGATCTGGTTGATCCAATACCATACACTGGTAGGGTC
>JACRBK010000469.1 GCA_016234525.1 Chloroflexota bacterium | reverse complement strand
GAGGGCGATCCCGTCATCTTCACCGTGACCGTGACGAACAATGGGCCGGATACTGACAATGGCATCCAGGTAAGTGACGCACTCCCGGCGGGCTTGACCCTGACCGGCAGCACCCCCAGCCAGGGTGGTTATGCGGGCGGCGTGTGGACAGTAGGCACACTGACCAACGGGGCATCCGCCACTCTCACTCTGAATGCCCAGGTCGATGCAGGTACTGGCGGCAGCACCCTCACCAACACGGCGACGATCACCGCGGCCAGTCTGTCTGATCCGGTTCCTGGTAACAACGCAGCCAACGCCAGCGTGACCGTGCAGGTCCCGCCGAGTGCGGATCTCGCCGTCAACAAAACGGTGGATAACAGCACGCCAAACGAGGGTGATCCCGTCATCTACACTGTGACTGTCAACAAAAATGGACAGGATACTGACAACTGCATCAAGGTATGTGACGCACTTCCGGCGGGCTAGACCCTGAACGGCAGCACCCCCAGCCAGGGAAGCTACATCGGCGGGGTATGGACAGTGGGCACACTGACCAACGGGGCATCCGCCACTCTCACTCTGAATGCCCAGGTAGACGCGGGCACCGGCGGCAGCACACTCACCAACACCGCGACTGTCACTACGGCCAGTCTGCCTGATCCAGCCCCCGGTAACAACTCCGCCAGCGCCAGCGTGACCGTGCAAGTTCCGGCAACGGCTGATCTTGCCCTGAACAAGATGGTGGATGACAGCACTCCGAATGAGTGGCAGACCGTTATTTTCACCGTAACAGTGACCAACAACGGGCCAAATACTGACGATGGCATCCAGGTGAGTGATACACTCCCAGCAGGATTCTGGCTGACGGGCGGCAGTGTGAGTCAGGGTAGTTACGTCGGCGGCGTATGGAATGTGAGTACCCTGGCCAATGGTGCGACGGCCACCCTCACCCTGAATGCTCAGATATGGGGCGGCACAAGTGGCACAACGCTGACCAACACAGCAACCATCGCCGCAGCGAGTCTGCCTGACCCGGTGGGAGCCAACAATTCCGCCAGCGCCAGCGTGACGGTACAAGTACCGTCGAGTTCTGATCTGGCGTTAACCAAAACAGTAAACAACAGCACACCGAATGAGGGAGATATCGTATCGTTTACGGTGACTGTGACCAACAACGGGCCGAACACCAATAATGGCGTACAGGTGAATGATATCCCTCAGGCCGGGCTTTGGCCGACCGGCACCACCGTAAGCCAGGGTAGTTACATCGGCGGAGTATGGACGGTAGGCACGCTGACCAATGGTGCGTCCGCCACACTCATCCTGAATGCACAAGTAGGCGCGGGCACCAGCGGCAGCACGCTGACCAATAACGTGATCATCATCACGGCAAGTGAACCCGACCCCAATGGCGCCAATAATAATGCCAGCGCCAGCGTGATCGTACAAAGTGTCAGCATGAATCCTCCGGTCGCTAACGACGATACTTCCCTCACTGCATTTGGGACGGCGGTTACGGTCGATGTGCTGGCCAATGATTCTGACCCCGATGGAAACATCAGCCCGGCCAGTGTTAGCATCACCGCAAATCCCCCTGGCGGGGTGATCCAGAGCATCAATCCGCTCACAGGTGCGGTTACCTATCAACCGAATATTGGGTATGTTGGAATCGATCAATTTGGATACCAGGTCTGCGACACCACCAGTCTGTGTGATACTGCCGTCGCGCGGGTGACGGTCGCGGCGGGTGAAGTCATCATTATTGACAACGCAAGCGCAAGCGGCATAACGATTTCGGGCGCATGGAGCAACGGTGCCACTTTCCCCCAGTACTGGGCATCCGATTATCTCCACGATCAGAATGCCGGCAAGGGAACCAAGTCGGTGACCTTTACCCCCAATCTGGTTGGAGGAACCTACGAAGTATATATGTGGTGGCCGGCTGATTCTCAGAATGCATCAAACATGATAGCAGAAATTCATTATGCCAGTGGAGTCACCACTGTTGGCGTAAATCAGCGAATCAATGGAGGCCAATGGAATCCGCTGGGAGCCTTACAATTTAACCCAGGGACCGGAGGGTTTGTAGTCATTCAGACGGGTGGCACTGATGGTTATGTCATCGCTGATGCCGTGCGGTTTGTAAAAGTGGGCTAATCCTGGCAGCAGCGCCCGAGGATTTCCGCTAGAGTGGCGCGTAATGACAGCCGATTTCTAGCGCCGACTGCCCTATTATAGCTTCGTCAAATTGATGGCCCACGACTGTCATACTCGCGCTGGCTGCGAAACCAGCGCGAGTTGTTATTTCTCCCCCGTGATGATTTTTGATGTATAGAAGTCCCAAATTATCATGATGCGTTTGCCCGACAATATAACTTTTCTTGTTTACCCGTAGCTCCTTCCAGAGTATACTGATTGTGTTCTTTCCTCCACTATACCCAAAGAAAGAATTGAGTTCTCTTTTTGGGGAATTCATTGTTTCTGCGAAGTGATCTCTACAGGAAAGGAAGTCGCGAGTGTCAGATACCCTACCTCAACAAGAGCCGCCTATAACAACACCAAACAAGGTGTTTATATCATACACGCATGATGATGCGGTTTTAGTTGCAAAATTATTGGACGATCTTGAAAAAAATAATATTCAAGCATGGATTGATACTAAAGGGCTTGAGCCGGGAACACCCGATTGGGAAGAGGCTATCCGCACGGCCATATCAACAGCCTCCTGTGTGCTGCTTATCGCTTCACCAGAGTCACG
>JACRBK010000064.1 GCA_016234525.1 Chloroflexota bacterium | reverse complement strand
CCCGATCCGCCACACGCCGCGAGAAACAAAAACGGCCTCCACGAGGGAGGCCGTAAATGTTCATACCGAACCGGTCTAGTATTCCGGCATCTGAGGAACAGGCGCAGCCTTTTCTTCGGGAATGTCGGTGATCAGAGCTTCAGTGGTCAGGATCATGCCCGCGATGCTGGCTGCGTTTTCGAGCGCGCCGCGCGTAACTTTCGCCGGGTCAATGATACCGACTTTCACCATGTCAATGAACTGGCCTGACATGACATCGTAACCGATATTAGTATTTTTCTGAGATTTCTGTTCCGCCAACACCTGCTGCTGAATAACGCCGCCGTCCAGGCCCGCGTTGCCCACGATACCGCGCAGGGGCATTTGCAGGGCGCGACGGACAATCACCACACCGGTGTTTTCGTCGTCATAGGCCAGGTGTACATTGTCGAGCGAGCTAAGCGCGTTAAGCAGCGCCACACCACCACCCGGCACGATGCCTTCTTCGACCGCAGCACGGGTCGCGCTCAGAGCATCTTCTACACGGTGTTTCTTTTCCTTCAGTTCGACTTCGGTGGCCGCGCCAACGCCGATGACTGCCACGCCGCCGCTCAGTTTTGCGAGGCGTTCTTGCAGTTTTTCGCGGTCATAGTCGCTGGTCGAGTTGTCGATTTCGGTGCGAATTTCACTAATGCGTGCCTGAATGCGAGCGGAATCACCCACACCATCAACAATCGTGGTGTTGTTTTTGTCGCTGACGACCTTGCCCGCGCGGCCCAGGTCTTCAATGCGAACTGATTCGAGCTTGCGGCCCATTTCTTCGGTGATGACAGTACCGCCGGTCAGAATGGCGATGTCTTGCAACATCGATTTGCGGCGATCACCAAAACCGGGGGCTTTGACAGCCAGCACGTTCAACATCCCGCGCAGTTTGTTGAGGACCAGCGTCGCCAAGGCTTCGCCGTCTACGTCTTCGGAAATGATCACGAGTTCACGCTTGCCAACCTGAAGCAGTTTTTCCAAGATCGGAACCAGATCAGACGCAGCAGAGATCTTCTTGTCGTGGATCAGGATATAAGCATCCTGCACAACAGCTTCCATCGTGTCAGGGCTGGTGATGAAGTAGGGCGAAATATAACCCCGGTCGAACTGCATCCCTTCCACGTAGGTGGTTTCGAATTCCAGGCCCTTGCTCTCTTCGACCGTGATAACGCCGTCTTTACCGACTTTGTCCATCACTTCGGCGATCAAGTCACCGATTTCGCGGTCCTGGGCGCTGATAGCCGCTACCGACGCGATTTCTTCTTTGGTGCCGATTTCAATCGCCATGTCGCGGATCGCTTGCGCAACCTGATCCGACGCAGCATCAATGCCGTGCTTGAGCAGCATGGGGTTCGCGCCCGCCGCCAGGTTACGCAGGCCTTCGGTTACCATGTAATAGGCCAGAGCCGTCGCGGTGGTCGTGCCGTCGCCCGCGATGTCATTGGTTTTGGTGGCGGCTTCTTTAAGAAGCTGCGCGCCCATATTTTCGTAGGGGTCTTTGAGTTCGATTTCTTTGGCAACCGACACACCGTCGTGGGTGATGGTCGGAGCGCCGAATTTTTTGTCAATCGCAACGTTGCGGCCTTTGGGGCCGAGGGTGGTCATTACCGCGTGTGCCAGAACATCCATACCGGCTTTCAGCTTGCTGCGGGCTTCTTGATCGAACACGAGTTGCTTGGGCATAGTTTAGGTTACTCCTTAAATCTTAGAAAGATTGGGACAAAGCGTTAGTCAACAACGGCCAGGATGTCAGCTTCTTTGAGGATCAACAGTTTTTTGTCGTCCACTTTGACTTCGGTGCCAGCATACTTGGCATACAGCACCAGGTCTCCGACTTTTACTTCCAACGTGACGCGCTTGCCAGCATCGTCAAGACGGCCCGGCCCGGCAGCCAGGATTTTGCCCTGCTGCGGTTTTTCTTTGGCGGTTTCGGGCAGCAAAAGACCACCAGGGGTCTGAGAGTCGCCTTCTACCGGTTCAATCACGACGCGATCCGCTAATGGGCGCAGTTTGAGTGCCATACTTTGATTGCCTCCTCAGAAATCCATTTGGTAAGCACTATCTGTGTTTGTGTTCAGTGGCAGCTTATATTTAGCACTCTAAAGTGGAGAGTGCTAATGCTATGCTTCATGTTACCAATATCAGACCGGCTTGTCAAGCATAGATTAGCACTCTAAGGCGGGGTTTGCTAACGCAAAAGCGTTAGAATTTCATAGAAAATTTCGAGAGCAGTGATAGAAGAAAATTACTGAGCGCTGCCGGTTTCAGTTTCGGGCCGCGTATTGACCAGAATCCCACAGGATTGAAGCTGTGTCACAAACTCGACCTGTGACTGTTGATCGTCGCTCTCGACAGCCATCTGGTGGCCCTGCTGCAAATAAGGGATCGCCTTTTCGCAGCGCCCCATCGCAGAGTAGGAATACCCCAGATAGTAATAGTCCTGGCTTTCGTCCGATCCCAATGAAACCGCCCGTTCGAGGTTCGTGGCAGCAGTGGCATAATCACCATCGCTGAACTGCAACCGCCCCAGGCGCGACAGACAGCGTGCATTATCCCGATCCACATCCAGGCAGCGGCTGTAATATTCACGCGCCCGCTCCACACTGCCATTGCGCCAGTATGTGCTGCCCAATGTCACCAGCACCAGAGGATCGTTAGGATTTTTCTCCAGGGCGGCAACCAAAACATCAATGGCTTTGTCTACCTCTTGTAAAGCGAGATAATTCCCTGCCAGTTCCACCGCGATATAGGTATAGTTCGGGGCGTTCTGCATCGCTGCCTGGTAGGGCTGGAGCGAGTCTTCATAAAACCCCTGTCGGGAATAGAGATAACCAAGATTGCGAAAAGTATGGGCGATAATTATCCCCTGTGTATCACGTTCCAGGGCTTGTTTGAGATAACTCTCAGCAACATCAAATTTGCCCAGGTCCTGATAAATCTCGCCCAAAAACGAATAGGCAGGGGCAAAGGTTTCGTCCAGCGCTTTGGCGTGCAGCGCCGAAGCCAACGCCGGACCATAGTTCCCGCTCCAATCCAATGCTAACGCCCGGATCGCCCAGCCGTATGCCGATTCAGGATTGGCGTTCACGGCCTTCTCGGCAAAATCCAACGCCTCGGCCATCTGCGCCGCATCCTGACCGTAGTTGGATGTCACAATCAGCAGGTAGGTTACATCATAAAAACGCTGCACATCATTTGGGCTTGCTTCGGCTAACACCCGGCACAAGTCAATTGCGTCGGGAATATTCCCCTGACGGAGGGCGTTATCACAGTTGGTTTGAGCCGATATAACATCAGGTGTAGCCGTAGGAGTAGGCGCAGGCGCTACCTGGGTTTGCACATCCGCCGCCAACTGTTCAAGCTGTGGAATCACCGAAGAACGCACTTTGCCCTGGTTCTGCCATATCAACCAACCGCCATAAACAACCAGCGGAATTGCCAGCAGTACCAGCAGTTTACGGCCCGAAAACAAGCGCAGTTCGCGGCGGCGTTTGGCCCGATAACGCTTAGGCGTTCGTAAATACATGGCGGCTCCTAAAAGATCCCAATCGGCTCAGCCGGGATGGGCGTATTCGGGATCGGCGTGGGAATTTCGTTGATGCTGTAATCACCATAATTGACACAAGACATCAGCCCTTCGCTGATAAATCCCTTGATATTCTCCGCAGGACTCATTTGCAGCGCCTCTTGCAAGATCGGCCAGGCATCATCGCACTGCGCCAATAAGGTAAAGGCCAGTCCCCGGATATACCAACACTCGATTTCACGGTCGGGCAAAGGCACTTCCTGTGCGATCTGCAAATCGGCGCATTCCTTAAGCGACTCAATAGCCCCTTCATAGTTACGGCGGACATACTGCACCATACCCAACTGGCGATGTGCTTCGGGGTAGGTCGGATCAAGCTGGATGGCCTGCTCACAGGCTTCTTGGGCTAGCGAGTCCTCGCGCATGGTAAAATAGGTTTCGCACTTACGGGTATACGCCTTGACGTTATCCGGTTCCATCGAAAGGACCTTATCATAGGCCATAATAGCGGCTTCGTAGTTAAATTTTGCCTTATAATACAGCGCCAATTCAAAATAAAGCGCATCAAATTGGGGATGAATCTGGATAGCGCGTTCATACTGCTGGATCGCGGCATCAAAGTTACCGACGAACGCCAGGCTGAGCGCCATCGCCCGCCGGGCATCCAGGCTGTCAGGATTCAATTGGACAGCTTGTTCCGCCTCGGTAAACGCCTGATTTGGGCGTTCGGCTCCACGATAGGCCAGCGAAAGATAGGCGTGGGCTTCGGCATAGTTAGGAGCCAACTGCACAGCACGTAAACCGGCACTAATCGCTTCTTCAGCGCGGCCATTTTCCAGCAAAGAGATACACAAAAGCGCCTGGGCGCGAGGGTTGTCTGGGGCAAGCTGAACGGCCTGTTCGGCCAATTCCAGTGCTTCTTCGGCACGGAAATAATAATTGCGTCCGGCATAACTACGATAGATCAGCACACGCCCATATTCGAATAGGATATCAATATTGTTGGGTGCAAGCTGGGCCGACTGCCCATAATAATCCACCGATTCTTCGACATTGCCTACCAGAAAAGCACGTTCACCCAGTTTCGCCAGGGTGATCGCGTCCAGGGTAGCGGTAGGAGCGTTGCTCACACTCGCCAGCACCCAATTCTGCACACTGTTAAAGCGCCAGATCACACCCATCGCCGCGCCCATCATGATCAACCACAAGATAAACCATGTGCGGCTACCGCGCTGTCGGGCCTGGCGGCCAAAGTGCAAATTCGACTTGTCGCGCCGAATATACATGGATTTTGTTACTCCATCTCACCCAACACTACATCTTCATCTTGCTATCAGCGGCATAAAAAAAGCCGGTGAGAATCCCCCCGGCCCCGATGAAACCCTCATATTTGCGCGTCCGGTAGATGCTAACACGCGGACGGCTGGCTGTCAAAATACAATCAGATCGTTGGCCGCGTCCAACCCTGCCAACCGCGCGCCTGCCACGCGGCATACAGAGCAATCGATCCCGCCGCTGCCACATTCAGACTGCCCACATGCCCACGCATTGGCAGTGTGATCCACATATCGCAAGTCTCGCGCACTAAGCGCCGCAGGCCATCGCCCTCGCTGCCCATGACCAGAGCAATCGGGCGGTTCAGGTCTGCTTTATCGAGGGTCACAGTATCTGGGCCAATATCCAGACCCACCAACCAGATTCCCTCTTCCTTGAGGCGGCGCATGGCCGTTACCAGATTAGCAACCACCGATACACTTAGATGCTCAACCGCGCCGGATGAGGCATTAACCACAGAGGCAGTAACATCCACCCCGCGCCGCTCTTGCAGCACAATCCCATGAACACCCACCGCATCCGCCACGCGCAGCAGCGCCCCGACATTTTGCGGGTCTTTGAGCAGGTCCAGCACCAGCAAAAAGGGAGGCTCATTACGCGCCGCCGCATTCTCTAACACAGTGTCGAGTTCAACATAAGGATAGGCCCCAACCCGCAGCGCGACTCCCTGATGATTGGCGTTGCTGGATAGATCATCGATCACGCGGCGCGGCACACGGCGCACGTTCACATTGTGCTGGCGAGCGGCTTCGAGGATATTTTCGATGATCCCTTTTTCGTCGATTCCCTCAGCCAACAAAAGCTGCTGAAATTCTCGCCGCCCGGCGTGAAGACTCTCTAATACCGACCAACGCCCATACAAATATTCGGTCATTCCGGCTCTCCTGCTAGTCTACGCGCCACACGGTACCATCAGAGCGATCTTCCAACGTTACGCCTAATTCGGTTAGTTGTTTGCGAATCTGGTCAGCTTTGGCAAATTCTTTGGCCGCGCGCGCCTGCGCACGCAGATCGATCAGCAGGCGGATCAGCCCATCTTCGCGCTGCACATTAGCTGGGCCTGCGGCGGTCTCGTCGCGGATAATGCCCAACACCTGGCCGCCTAATACCTGATAGGTATCGCGGATCGCTTCCAAAACGGCTTTGCCAGTGATCTGATCGCTGTTCAACAGGGTGTATACTTCGCGCGTCAGATCGTACAGCGCGGCCACCGCACCCGGCGCGTTAAAATCATCATCCATCGCTTCGACAAAACGCTGTTTGGTTTTCTCAAGCACGTCAAGAAATACGCCGCCGCCATTACCTTCGGGCGCCTGGCGCAGTTTTTCGCGCACCAGCCGGACCGCGCCTGAAATTCGTTCCCAGCCTTTTTGGGCGCTGTCGAGCGCTTCGAGGCTGAACACAATCGGGCTGCGATAGTGACTGCTCAGAATAAATAACCGCACGGCTTCGGGGCGATGCGCTTTAAGCGCGTCCTTGATCGTGTAGAAGTTGCCCAGACTTTTGGACATTTTGATCGGCACGCCTGTTTGATCGGGAACCAGCAGCGTACCCGCCAGCATCCAATAACGAGCAAAAGTCACGCCGTTGGCGGCTTCGCTCTGCGCCACTTCGCATTCATTATGCGGGAAAATATTGTCTAGCCCCCCGCCGTGAATATCGAACGTATCGCCCAGATATTTTTGTGACATGGCCGAACATTCGATATGCCAACCCGGATACCCAATGCCCCAGGGAGAATCCCAGCGCAGAATATGTTCCGGCTCGGCAATTTTCCACAAGGCAAAATCTTCGGGGTGACGTTTATCATCGCGTACTTCCTCGCGCGATCCGGCTTCTTGATCCCCCAGGCGGCGATTCGAAAGTTTGCCGTATTCCGGCCAACGGTAAACATCAAAATACACATTGCCCTGATCTGAAACGTAGGCATAATCCTTGTCGAGCAGCGTTTCGATCAGCTTGATCTGCTCTGGGATATGCCCACTGGCGCGTGGGCTAATGTCGGGACGCACTACGCCCAGCGCATCCATATCTTCGAAATAACTGCGGGCAAAGGTTTCTACAATCTGCATCGGGGTGGCCTGAGCCTGCCGGGCGCGTTTGAGAATACGATCCTCACCGGAATCGAGCAGATGCCCCACATCGGTCAGGTTTTGCACGTACAACACATCGTAACCACGATAGCGCAAATAGCGCACCACAATATCAAAAGAGAGATAAGTCTTAGCGTGTCCAACGTGGGCGTGATCATAGACTGTTGGGCCGCAGACATACATGCTCACTTTACCTTCGTGCAGCGGCTCGAACGGTTCTTTTTCACGATGTACTACATTATAAATCTGAAGTGCCATGCGTTTCTTCCTCGGCTGCTTGCGCAGAAGGTACAATTTAGTGGGTGAATTGTAGCGCAAAGCGCGCCGACCGTTAAGTATCTATCCGCAAGTGGTTTTTGCATCAGCGCGGCCTACCACATAGAGCGTCCGTTACAGACAGGTGGTAAGGGCGTATTGGCGGCGGCCCCTGGGTGCTGTACAATGCTCATAATATTTGTTACGGCACAAAGGAACGTCGACGTATGGCAACGATCTGGATCAAACACGCTGATGTGATCACCCTGAATGAACACGGAACCCTGCTGCACGATGCGGATATTTTGATCGAAGGGACACGGATCAAGACTATCGGCACTGTGCCGCCTGATACCCAGGCTGATGAAATCATCAACGCTGCCGGATATGTCGCCCTGCCGGGATTCTTCAATGCGCACTGCCATGCTCCGATGACTTTTGAGCGTGGTTGGGCCGAAGATCTGCCCTTTCCTCGTTGGTTGAACGAAAAAATCTGGGTGGCTGAGAGCGCCCTCACCCCAGATGATGTGTATTGGGGAGCTGCTCTCGCCGCGTGTGAAATGATCCGGAGCGGCACAGTCGGTTTTAATGATCACTACTTCCACATGAACCGGGTGGCCGAAGTGGTGGAACAAAGCGGCCTGAAAGCAATGCTGGCATGGTGTACCTTCGGTATCGGGGACGATAAAGAGATCGGGCCGGGCGCCGATGCGCAGATCGCGTTCAGCCGCGAATGGCAAAACGCCGCCGAGGGCCGGATTCATACCTGCCTGGGACCGCATTCGCCCTATGTTTGCCCGCCCGAATTTTTGAAAAAAATCGTAGAATTGGCCGGACAGTACGACATGGCGATTCACCTGCATGTCGCGGAGTCCAGCGAACAGGTAGAAAACTCACAGCAGCGGCATGGACAAACCCCGGTTGAACAGCTTAACACGCTCGGCGTCTTTGAACACCGGACGATTGCAGCGCACAGTCTGGCGCTTACCCCCACTGACTGCGCGATTCTGGCCGAAAAGGGCGTGTTTATCACCCGCACGCCGATCACCTATATGAAACTCGCCATGCCGATCCGCACCCTGATCAGCGAACTGCGCGCCGCCGGAATCACCCGGATCGCCTTGGGTTCAGATGGCCCGGCTTCGAATGCCGATATGGATATGCTGGCCGTGGTTCGCCAGACGGTGCTGCTTGAAAAGTATTTGCGGGTTGATCCCGAAGCGCTGCCGGGAGATACCGCGCTGCGGATGGCAACACAAACCGGCGCACAGGCGCTCGGCTTTAATGAAAGCGGCGTATTGGCCGAAGGTCGCACCGCTGACCTGATCCTGGTGAATTTTAACCAACCGCACCTGCGCCCCCGGCATGATCTGGTGGCTAATCTGGTCCATAGTGCCAAAGGCGCAGACGTGACGCATGTGATTTCTGATGGTAAACTACTAATGCGAGATCGTATCCTGCTCACCCTGGATGAAAAGCGTATTCTGGACGAGGCTGAACGGCGCGCTTTTCGTATGGTCAATCAGAATATGA
Organism: Chloroflexota bacterium; assembly: GCA_016234525.1. GTDB lineage: Bacteria > Chloroflexota > Anaerolineae > Aggregatilineales > Aggregatilineaceae > JACRBK01. The sequence continues at coordinate 277 of JACRBK010000064.1, read as the reverse complement.
ACCAGGTGCGCGAATATCAGGCCTAGACTCCGCAGAACCGCAGGTGAGCTATGCAACAGTCTGCGTTTTGCTGCGTATTTTTAACAGGTAGAATCCCCCCAAAAATATGGTCCTTCAGCACCCGACAGGTATGTTATGCTGAGGCTGATTCGGCTGGTTTGGCTGATCCGAGAGAAGATAAACTATGTTTCGAAACAGCAATCGCGGAACAGTGGCATGGTTATTAATTGTAGGCGTGGCGCTGAGCCTTGTCTTGATGGCTGGCGAAGTATCGACT
>JACRBK010000063.1 GCA_016234525.1 Chloroflexota bacterium | reverse complement strand
GCGCTCTGGGATCACCTCACCGATTTTGTAGCGGGTGAGGTACGACCACGCGGTATACATGTTCAACACATTGGCGATCTTCGCCGAGGCGCGGCTGCGCCAAAACTCCGGCGGCTGTTCGCTCGCGTCGGGCATCCCACTGAGGGCGATGCTCGATAGGGCCGTGTTCAGCAGGTCCGAAATCCGGTTATAGAGCAAAAAGTGTATGTCGGCTAAGGCCACCCAGTCGGGTTGATGCATCGTTCGAATACCCTATGCTTTCGTTTGCGCGCGCATTGGCAGTGTTAGCGCCCGGTACACAGCCTGTTAAAAACAGGTTGATCTTGTCCTTAAAACGCCGAATGCGGAGCCGGGTGAGGGTTCCGCATTCGCTGGAAAAAACACGTTCTGTTGAGAAAATGCTTACTGCTTATCCATTTTCCGCGACCACGCTTACCCGCAGCGGGATCAGTTGGGCGCGAGACATATAACTCTGGACATCGGTCAACGCTTCGTGATACAGGCTCACCAGATCATCGTCCGAATCCTTAAAGCGGCGCAGGGTTTGCAGCGTGCAGGCCGTACAGCCGCGCATCGCCCGGTAACTATCGGTTTCGCAGGGCATACAGCCGTTTATCCGGACCATCATCAACATAAACGCCAGTACTTCTTCGTGCGTTTCGGGCAGCGCCGCTACCCGGTCGACCAACTTACGCCACTCTGGCCCGCGCGCGTCACGCAGGTGTGGAATGGCATACGCTGGAAACATCAATTCGTTTTTTGCATACATCCCAAGCCCCGATCTTGTGAACCGCGCCCCATTCGCGCCTATGTTAGATTTTAGCACGCCTGCAACTCCGGCGTATCTATTTCTAAGCATAGAGAACATCACATTATTATCATAGCGTACTCCGGTCCCTCTTTTGGTTATAATATGGTTTGGGAACCGTGCGCTTTTGATGTGCGATGCGGCTAGACTTCCCAGGGGCCGGTCGCAAACGCTACCCCCAGCGCACGCGGCCCGATATGCACCGCCAGCACCGGTGTGATCGGCGTGGATTCCAAAAAGATACACTGAAAACGCTCGGTCAGTTTGGCGCGCAGATCGTCGGCCAGATCGCGGGAACTCTCGCTGCTGATGGCGATCAGGGCGCGCAGTGGGCTGTGCGGTTCGGCATAGATGCTGACTTCGCGCACAAACGAATCAACAGCGGCTTTCATGCTGTGCGGGCGTTCGGTGGCGGCAACATAGGTGCCGACAGTTTCGCCTGTTTTGCTCACGGTGATGATCGGCTTAAGGCGCAGCGTTTGCGCGACATAATAACTTACTGTGCCGATGCGCCCGCCTTTGTGCAAAAATGAGAGATCATCCAGGCAAAACAGCATCTGGCTGGCCTGATAGATTTTTTCGAGCAGCGGGATGATCTGGTCTATCGTGCAGCCCGCCTGGGCGGCGCGGGCGGCGGTCAAAACTTGAAAGCCCAATGCCCCCGCCGCAGTGCGGCTGTTCCAGACGCGAATCGTTTGATCGGGCAGTTGGCTGGCGGCTTCCTGGGCAGCGGCGAAAACCTTGCTCAGCTTTTCGCTGATATGCACCGACAGGATCGGGCGGTTTTCGGCTTTGAACTGCTCATAAAAGGTTTTGATCTCGTCGGAGTCGTAGGCTGACGAGCGGGGATGTACATCACCCCGCGCCAGCCGTTCATAGAACTGCGGCAGGGTCATTTCGGTGCCGCTGTTGTAGGTTTCCTCGCCAAAGTGAACCTTGAGCGGAATGACTTTGATGTTGTATTGGGCGATCAGTTCGGCGGGCAGGGTGCAGGTGCCGTCTGTCACGATCAGCGGAGTCTGGGAATCGGTCTGGGCCATAAAACCATCCTTTTGCCAACCATGTTGGCCGCTTACACGTTCAGCTTAACCCCATTCCATTTTATCTCAACTGCGGCGCGACTGGGGTTTGTTAATTCAAACCGCTTGGCCTTTTTGCACAAAAATCCGACATTATAGGCACAAAGATTCTTCCTGTGGGCATCCAAATTACTATGGCAGCCGGTACGGCGGCGCTGTATGATTGGCGCTTATCAATCGCATCGAAGTGCAGACAAGCACCCTCTCTCTGCCGCCGGATAGGATGCCGCGTCTCGGCGCAAAGGGCCGCGCTTGACCTGCAAAGTAAGGACATGGTCTGATGAACGATCTCGTTTCTTTTTTTACCGATCGCACGCCGCACATGGTGGAAGAACTGCGCCAGATGGTGCTGCTTGAGTCCCCCACGAACAGCAAACCGCATGTAGATAAACTGAGCGAATTTGTCGGCGCAACCTGCCAATCGTTAGGCGCAGAAGTGACCGTTTATCCCCGCGCCGAAGTAGGCGATCTGCGTGTAGCGACCTGGAACAACGACGCGCCCGGCAAACCAATTCTGCTCGTCACCCATCTGGATACGGTTTGGCCGGTAGGGACGATCTCAAAAATGCCGCTGCGCGAAGAAGGTGGGCTGCTGTACGGGCCGGGCGTGCTGGATATGAAGAGCGGCGTCGTGATCGCCCTGGAAGCGATTAGGGGATTGCGCGAGCGCGGCGAACTGCCGCACCGCCCGATCTGGATATTCTTTAATTCTGATGAAGAAACCGCCAGCGTTTACTCACGTGATCTGCTGTGTGAAAAAGCGGCGCAGGCCGGGCTGGTGTTGGTGATGGAACCCGCCGCCGAAGGTGAGGCGCTAAAAACCTGGCGCAAGGGGATCGGGCTTTTCAAAATTCACACACGCGGGCGGGCCTCACACGCCGGGCAAGCGCCCGAAGCCGGGATCAATGCCGTGATCGAAGCGGCTCACCAGGCGCTCTATCTGCATAGCCTGAACGATTACCAGAACGGCACATCGGTCTCAGTCACCACCGTTCACGGTGGAATCGCCACCAACGTGATCCCGCCCGAAGCCTTGATCGAAGTGGATGTGCGCTTCCTCAAGGCCGCCGAAGCCGCGCGAATCAGCGCCGCGATTCAGAGCCTCACGCCGGTGGTACCGGGCGCCAGTTTGACGGTAGAGGGCTGTATTGATCGCGGGCCGATGGAGCGCAACGAGCAGATGATCGCCGCCTTCCAACAGACGCAGCGCATCGCCCAATCAATCGGGTTAGAACTGCGCGAAGACGGCAGCGGGGGCGCGAGTGATGGCAACTTTACGGCGGCAATGGGGATTACCACGCTGGACGGGTTAGGCGCAGGGGGTATTGGGCTGCACGCAGCGCATGAACAGGTTCAGATCGCTTCACTGCCACGCCGCGCGGCGCTGTTGGCGAAAGTCCTTATCGACTGGCAGCACCCGGCGGGCTAACCGAACAGCAGCCGTTTGATCAGGTTCACAAATTCGGGCGGATTGCTCATCTGGGCCACCGACAAATGAACGGAAGCGGGCAAACTGCGCCGTTCATCGCTGGTAAAGTCGGCCAACTGGTCAGCAGTTCGCCCCGATCCCGCCAGTGTAACCAGGCGATTACCGCTCTCAGCGTGAGTCCGGGCTTCTTGCAGCACAATCTCGCCGCCATTGATGATCAGTGCCAGGCCGGGTTTGCCGCAGGCTTGCAGCAGGCCAACCAACAAAGGCGACTCCTCGCCAAACTCACTGCCTTCCACAAAAACGAAATGAGAATAGGCCGGGTGCAGTGGAAGATAGCGGTCATCGGGCGGCGGGCCGCCGGGATAACTGGCGCGCTGAAAGGGCAGCACCCCCAGCAGAGGATAGTTTCCGCCCACCTGTTGGCGGATCTCGCCCAGCAGCATAGAGACCCCGAACTGTGTGCCGCCTGCGGCGATCAGCAGCCGTTCGTTTTGAGCCAACGGCCCCAGGGTTATGCCTAAGAACTGCCGGACCGCGAGTATCATTTCTTCTTCCATATTGGCCGCCCCGCCGTGTATTACCAGAATCCCCCGATAAGCGGGCAGATTCAGCCGGTTCAACACACTTTCCGGCGCTTCGTAGGGCAGGGCACGCACGGCAACCGCCGTGTGAGTTTCATCAAACCGGATGAAGATAGGGTTGCGATCTAACATCGTCAATTGTCCTTGGTCCTGTCCTCCGTCTGGGATACGCTGCCGCCAGAGGGAGAAAACGTTTTATCACACCAGTATAGGCCGTACCGCCTGCATGTGTATCCCCGCATTGTTGGGGGAATGGCCCGCGTTCTTAAGACGGATTATATAAGCGGTTGAAACAATGCGCATTTGCCACCCCACAGCCTGCCAATTGACAGGCCGCAGGCGGCAGAATAAAATAGACGCGCCAGGTTAACACTTGTTAAGTTGAGGCTGTAATGGATCACTCTGGTTTATCGCATCACCAAGCATTGGAATTTCTGCGCGAGCAGGCCGCCGAAACCGATCACAAAATCACGCGGCTGCGCAACGCGCTGGAGACCTGTCATGACGACCTGGAAGCCAACGGTCTGACTACGATGCTGCACACCGCCGAAATGGAGCGCGATCTGCTGCGCGATTTGTTGGCGTCGCAGTCCGGCGATGAAGCTGTTTCGTTAGAGGCGGCGATCATGCAGATGGCGAGCCGTTTTCGCCAGCAGGCGGCGCAGCTTTCCGATCAATGGCAGCGCGGCCAATCGACACCGCCCGCCTATTGGGATGCCGAAGCGAAACAGGCGTTTTTGCTGAATCTGCTGCGGCGTTTTCATGCCAGCCAGCCCGCGAAAAACGGCAGCGCGCCGGAAACTACCGCTAATGGCAAAACATCAAACGGCGCCGCTGAGCCGGAACTCGGCAGCCATGCGCATCCCTGGTTTGATGCCAACCACCTCCCGGCCCGTCACCTGTCAGACGCGCCCGGTGTATTAGAAAATCTCACGAAGGCAATTCAGGCAGCGCTGCATCAGGTCGGGTGTCCTGAACACCATGTCGAGATCGTCGTACAGCCTGAAGGATTAGTGATCGCGACGGGGTATGTTCACAGCGCGAGTGATCGCGAGCGGATATTCACGGCGATTATGGGCGTCGAGGATGTGTGGGAAGTGGTGTCGGACATCAAGATCACCGCGCCGACACACTGTCCGGCCTGCGCGGGGTAACAACCGACCGTCAGCTTAAGCGGCCTCACCAGTCCACATTGACTTTGTAGGGGCGAGGCAAGCCTCGCCCTCAATTTCTATTATTTGACTTCCACGCTTTCCGAGGCGCCTGTGCTGGACGTGACCGTCACCATACAGGGGCAGTTCGTCAGTGTGACGATGACCTGGTAGTGTTTCCCGTCCCGCTGCATCGCCCCACCCGGAGAAGCCGTGAGT
>JACRBK010000473.1 GCA_016234525.1 Chloroflexota bacterium | reverse complement strand
GCCGAAAGCACTCCTGGCGAGGGAGCGACATTTTATATTGCCCTGGCCCTGGCCGATACTCCCGCCAGCGGCGACGATGAATGGGACACCCCACCGGAAGCCCTGCACGACAATATATCGGATGATAAACCGGTTGATAACGAACTCGCCCCTTCTAATCCAATTGCCGAAAATTAAACGGGGGAGAAATTCTCCCCCGTGTTTTATTTTGAACAGCCCGTTACCTGAGCCAGCCTATCAACTCACGTTTATTATCAGGTTGGGAACCGGGCGCAAATTCTTGCACCAAGACGGAATGCCCAATATCACCCTCCCAGGCGACCAGACCATATTTTTGGGCGTAGTAGTACCGCTCAAAGGGTTTATCTTTGGCTTTGCCGCTCGCATCTTCATAGGCGGCCAGCACCGCCACATCGGACAATTCGATCCCGCTGGATAGTTTGAATCTGCTGTGAACAGCTTCCAGTTTGATCCAGGTAACGTGGGTGAATTTCTTGTTTGGCACTTCCAACCCGTCGCTTTTGCGCCGGAAGACCACCAGCGGCGTGCGCCGGAACATGACCCCCACCGTCATCTGGCGCGGCAGCCACGCGCTGCCATGTATGCCGTTTTCGGAGAGTTCATACACTTCGCCGCTGCCCGGTGACGTATCCAGGCCGCGAAAAACGAAGCGGTCATCCGCCCACAGTTCTTCCCATTCGCTGTGTTTGACGTGGAAGAATCGCCCGCCGTCTGTCTGAGTTTGGACACGCTGCCGCCCACCGCCGCTCCAATTGAATTCCAGCTCATACAGGCGCCCATCACCCTGCAAAAACGGCAGCATATCAAACATCTGGCTGGGATCAAAAACTTCGATCAGCGCGAACAGATCATATTGGAAAACTTTACCCTGTGGATCACGGCCTTTCCAGGTGCTTTTGTACAGCCCTGGTGCGGTCGGCGCGGTCAGCGAGAGCGATATATCAGCCAATTCGCCCGGTTTGGTCAAGGGTAGGGCGATGCTGTTGGGGCCGCCCATCCGCTCATCAGCGACAAAGGCGAGCGTGTAACCTGCATCCCAGGTGGTAGAGCCGGTGTTGCGCACGCGCCACGTTTTAATAAATTTCTGCGATGGACTCATGCGCGTTCCATCAGGAACAGTCACATCGGCTACCCAGTTCATTTCATCCAACTGGGTCTTACCTAACGTGGCGGGTTTAACATTGATCAGCGTGAACAGGTCGAATTCAAAGAACTTGCCCTGCGGATCACGCGCTTTCCAGGTGCTGCGCTGCAAGCCGGTCTTAGCCGGAGCGGTGAGACTGAGCGAAATCTCGACGGTCTCGCCGGGTTTGGCGGGTGGAAGCGGGATACTGTCTGGCCCACCCATTTTGTCATCACCAAAGAAAGCCAGCACATAACCCGGTCCCCAGGTGGATTGACCGGAATTGCGCACGCGCCATGTTTTAATAAACTTATCGCCCGCCGTGATCGGGGTTTCATCGGGGATCGTGACATCCGCGATCCACTGCATCTCACTGCGTTTCTGATTCGGCGCGACCTGCTGCGGAACCTGGATTTCGACGTACTGCACAAAATCAAAAACCTTGCCCTCAGCATTAAAGAGCTTCCACGAACTGCGATGACGCCCGGCTTTTTCGGGCGCGGTGAACTCCACTGACAGTTCGAGAAATTCGCCGGGTTTGACATTTCCCATCAGGGGAATGCTGTCGGGTGCGCCCATTTTGTCATCGGACACAAAACGTAAGGTGTAATTATTATTCCAGGTGATGGTTCCTGTGTTGCGCACGCGCCACGTTTTCACAAACGTCTTGCCGGGCATGATGATCGTACCATCAGGAATGGTGACATCGGACACAAAATCAGCCAGATCAAACGGTTTGACTTCCTTGATCTGCACCTGGACAAACAAATTATTGGGAATAAGTTCGCCGTTGGGATTGCGAAGCTGCCACGCGCCGCGATGCGTGCCTGTGGTGAGAGGCGCTGTTAAATTAACCGTGAGGTCTACTGTCTGGCCCGGTTGGATCGGGACGACCGGCAGTGTCGCTTCATCGGGGCCGCCCATTTTATTCTGCCCGCTAAAAACCAGTTTATACCCACCATCCCAGGGGGTTGTGCCGGTATTACGCACGCGCCACGTTTTGGTAAACGCCTGTCCCGGCTTGACCACCGTGTTATCCGGGAAAGTCACATCGGAGACAAAGCTGACCTCATCAATCACCGTCGTCTGGTTCAGCTTGAAGATGGGTTCGGGGTCTACGACATCATCGACGGTGTACCCTTTTAACCCTTTGCCGATCAGTTGTAGAGTCAGGTGCAGGTGAACTCCGGTAGAAAAGCCGGTCGTCCCGGCGATGCCGATTTTTTGCCCGGCCTGGACAAACTGACCTTTCTGCGCGGTGACCGAGTCCAGATGGCCGTACCATGTCACCCACTTATCACCGCCCCACTCATGTACAATGCGCACATAATTACCGTAGCCCTGCGCTGAAAAACCGACCAGGTCCACAACGCCGCGCTGAGCCGCTAACACCGAAACAGAGTTGCCTTGCGCGTCAACCGCGACGATGTCAACTCCTTCATGCAGTTGTTTTTTGGTTGGCGCAAAGGTATAGGCACGTGGGGCATTAAAATGATCCGAGATTCTGAAACTTCGCCCGACGGGGTTTACAAGAAAGAAATCCGGTAAAGCTGGCATAGCTGCCGCTCCTTGCCGCACCTGGCATAATTTGAACACGGATTTCCTACATTTTAGTCTTTTGATAAGGGGACGCAAACCTGGCCAACAGCAAGCAGCAAAAAAGGGGCGGCAGCGCGCCCCTTTCATAGCCAAACGCTGGCGGTTAACCGTTCATGTGTTGGATAATCGCCGACGCGAATTCGCTGGTTTTGACCTCGGTTGCGCCGTCCATCAGCCGGGCGAAATCATACGTGACCACTTTTTGCGCCAGCGTGCGTTCATACGCCTGGATAATCAACTGCGCCGCTTCCCACCAGCCCATAAATTCCAACATCATCACGCCGCTGAGCAGCAGCGAACCAGGATTCACTTTGTCCTGATCGGTATATTTGGGGGCCGTGCCGTGCGTGGCCTCAAACAACATCACCGAGTCGCCAATATTCGCGCCGGGTGCGATCCCTACGCCGCCGACCTGCGCCGCCAGCGCATCGGAGAGATAATCCCCATTAAGATTAGGCGTGATCACCACGTCAAATTCGGCGGGGCGCAGCAGCATATGTTGGAAGATAATATCCGCGATCCGGTCCTTGATTACGATCTTACCTTCGGGTGCCTGGCCGTTATATTTTTCCCACAATTCATCCTCGGTGACGGTGTATTCCGCGAACTCTTCGCGGGCCACCTCGTAACACCAGTTGCGGAAAGCCCCTTCGGTATATTTCTGGATATTGCCCTTGTGCATAATCGTCACGCTCTTGCGTTTGCGTTCGAGCGCATACCGCAGGGCAAAACGCATCAGGCGTTTGGTCGCAAAAGCGCTCATAGGTTTGATCCCCAGGCCGCTGCCTTCAAAAAACTTGGCGCCCATTTCTTCACGCAAAAAGCGAGCTAACTTTTCGTTTTCAGCCGTTCCGGCGGCATATTCGATCCCTGCGTATACATCTTCGGTATTCTCGCGAAAAACCGTCACATCCACCGGCTCAGGATCACGCATCGGGCTGGGAACTCCCGGATAATATTTGACCGGGCGCAGGCACGCATACAGATCGAGCACCTGCCGCAGCGTGACGTTCAGGCTGCGGAATCCGCCGCCGACGGGCGTCGTCAGCGGGCCTTTGATACCGATCACGAATTCGCGCAGCGCGTCAAAAGTTTCCTGGGGCATATAGTTGCCGTCGTAGAGTTTAGCGGCTTTTTCACCGGCATAAATTTCCATCCAGGCGATCTTACGCTTCCCACCATAAGCTTTTTCAACCGCTGCATTCCAGACACGCAGCGAAGCAGTCATAATGTCGCGCCCGATACCATCCCCTTCAATAAACATGAGTATTGGATGATCTGGGATGTTGAGCGGCTGCGCCAATGACGTGATTTTTTCACCGTCGGGAGGTACGACGATCTTATGATAAGCCATGAATATACGCTCCTTCATTCGAGGGATCAGAACCTGTGAGTTTATGCCTGCTGAATATAGCGTATTCAATGACCAGACACCAACGTTTTTTGTTGCATGGGATTTGAAATATAAGAAGACCATAATAATTGATATTGAACACCGCCGCGTAATGTTATAATGGCGTGAAGGATCGTTTCTTAACCCGCGAAGCAGGTACTATGACCATTAATTTTTCTTCTATACGTGCCGTTGTGCTAGATATGGACGGTGTGTTGTGGAGCGGCAGCGAAATTCTGCCCGGAGTACCGGAGTTTTTCGCCTTTCTCACGCGCCAGAATATCCCGTTTGCACTGGCGACCAATAACAGCACCAAGACGGTTGATACTTATGTCGAAAAGCTGAACAGCATCGGCGTTCCGGCCCGGCCTCAAGATGTGATCACGTCTGCGATTGCCACCGCCGATTATATCAGCCGTCACTATCCGCCCGGCACGCCGGTTTATGTCATTGGCCGCGAAGGAATCCGGCAGGCCCTCGCCGAACGAGGCTATCCTGAAGACCCTGATCACGCGCAGTTAGTCGTGGTAGGGTTGGACTTCGCGGTGACCTACGAAAAGCTTAAAACGGCCACGCTGCGAGTGCGCGGTGGGGCAGACTTTATCGGCACGAACGGCGATCTGACTTTCCCGACGCCGGAAGGTTTGATCCCTGGCAACGGGTCGCTGCTGGCCGCGATCCAGGCGGCAACGGACACACTGCCCGTGATCATCGGCAAACCCGAAAAAGCGATGTTTGAAACAGCCCTGCTCCGTATGGGAACCGCACCGGAACACACATTGATGATCGGGGATCGGATGCAGACCGACATCACCGGGGCGCAGCGCGCCGGGCTGCGGGCCGCGCTCGTGCTGACCGGCACCACCACCGCCGAACAGGCTGAATCTTCTGAGATTCCGCCTGATGGCATTTTCGAATCGCTGGCGGCGATCCATGCCGCCTGGGAAAAACAGATCGGGGTGAGTCAATGAAAAACACCACCGCCGCCCGCCTCACCAGTGTTGTGCTGATTTCGGCGCTGCTGATCGGGCTAAGCGCGATGAGCCTGCGCGCCATGGCCCAGACCAGCCCGGCAGATGATGGGCCGGTGGCTTCCGCTAACCAGATCGAATCTGCTGCCGAAAATCACGCGGCGGCCTCAGATGTGCAGTGGACGGTGAGCGATCTGGTGTTCCAGAGTAACTACCCGAACGGCTTCAGTTTTTCGGCCCATATCAACAGCAGTGCGGGCAAAATCGCCACCGGGCGTGTCATCTGGTCTCATGCGCCCGGCACACAACGCAGCCGCTCTTTTGAAGTCGATGCACAGACCGGCATCCTGAGCGCGTCCTGGCAGCCAGGACCGGGTGAATCTACGCCGCCCTGGGTAGGAGTCACTTACCTTTGGGATGTTACAGACGAAGCGGGTAACACCTTCCAGACCGAGCCGCAGTCGACCGAATATGCAGACACCGGGCGCGAATGGCTGCGCACCGAAAGCGAAGATGTAATCGTGTTCTCAGAAGGGCTGCCCGCCGAAGTGAATGATTTGACGGTAGAAGCTATGGCGGCACAGCGCGAAACCTTCCGGGCGGCCTGGGGCGGGCTGCTGCCTTATAAACCCCGCGCCATCCTGTTCGGAGATCGCGCCGTCTGGGATGAATGGCAGATCGGCCTCAACAACACGCGCGTGATCGGCACAACCCGGCCCGAATGGGGCGCTACGGTCCAGATCACCAGCCGGGGAGCGGTGCAAGATATGGCCTATAACACCGTGCCGCATGAAGTCGCCCACCTGTACCAGGATGAAGTCGCCGGACTGGCCACCGTAAGCTGGTTTATTGAAGGCAACGCCACATTTTTTCAACTGGAAGAACCCGTCTATTATGAAAACATGGTGCGCGAACTCGCCGCCAGTGGCAATCTTCCTCCGCTGCTGCAAGGGACCGGCCCCGGCGTGCGCGGCCCGTATACCCACGAAGGTTATGCCATTGGCTACACCTTTTGGAAATGGTGGGTGGAAAATTACGGCTTGGAAGGCCACTACCAGTTGATGAAACTGGTGGGCAGCGGCATCACCCGCACCCAGGCGATTCAACAGGTGAGCGGATTGACCCTGGAAGAAGTCGAAAGCCGGTGGCGAGTCTGGCTGGGCGCATCCCCTGTGCCGCCGACCTTGATCCCAACCCCAACGTTCTTCTTTTTACCGTCTCCCACTCCCTGGAGTTAGCTGCAAACTGTACCCCGGTGCATACCAACACCGGGGTTTTATTTTTGCCAGAGACTGTTATCTGTTCACCTATCCCTCCTCCCGCAGTTCAGGGAAACTCCTCTTCTCCCATCAGGGAGAAGGGGTAGATAAACAGTTATGGAAGGTGACAGCCGCTCGATCTGGTGTTAGGATTCAGGCAGATCATTGGGTATTCATCCGTGGGAAGGGTCTCATGCGCGTCAAGGGATTCCGGCTGGCTGGCGGTGGAGTTTTGATGCTGGTTTTGTTAGCTGGAACACTGGCGATTGGGTTTGCTCCCAACATCGCGACACACGCACAAGACGGTGAAGAGGGTGAAGGGGAAACAACCCCTGAGGGAACACCTACCCCTGACACCGGCTATATTTTCGGTTATCGCCAGGAGATTCTTT
>JACRBK010000474.1 GCA_016234525.1 Chloroflexota bacterium | reverse complement strand
TTGGGATGTCGGTGGCACCTATACCCAAACCGAAGTGTGTCCGGCTTGCGGCGGCGCACGGCTCCGGCCTGAATATCTGGCGGTGACGTTGGCAGGGGCGAGTATTTACCAGTTGAGCGAAATGCCGCTGGTCGATCTGCTAGATGTTCTCCATACCGTCGATACGGCAGGCTTTGCGGACCACCCGGCGCTGGATAGTTTGACTATCTGTGTGCGCCGTTTGAGATTTCTGCTCCAGGTTGGGCTGGGCTATTTGAATCTCAACCGGGTGACGGCGACCCTTTCGGCAGGCGAAGCGCAGCGGATCAAGTTGGCGGGGCTGTTGGGCAGCCAATTAACCGCGCTGACCGTCCTGCTTGATGAGCCGTCGCGCGGGATGCACCCGTCTGAGGTGGAGGCGTTGTTGGCGGCTTTAACCGAACTGCGTGACGCGGGTAATACTGTGATTGTCGTGGAGCATGATCCCCTGTTTATGCATTCCGCCGATTACCTGATCGATATGGGACCGGGAGCCGGGGTGTTAGGCGGAGACATTGTCGCCCAGGGAACCCCTGAACAAGTCCAACAGGCAGATACGGTGACGGCTCAATGGCTGCGCGGCGAACGCCAGGTTATTCTGCCTTCATCCCGCCGAACCCCGCGCCGTTGGATGACAATTCACGGGGCGCGCGCCAATAACCTGCGGGGCGAACTGGTGCGGGTGCCGCTCGGCACGCTGACAGGAGTGTGCGGCGTGTCCGGTTCGGGCAAAAGCACCTTGATGCTGGATACACTGGGGCGTGTACTCGTCCCCAAGAAACAGACGACCAGCGTTGCTTATGAACCCGTTGATCCCGGCGAACATGATCGGATCACGGGCGCACCTTCCCGCGCGATTCTGCTCGATCAGTCGCGCCAGGGAATCAGCAGCCCCCTGGCTTACCTGGAACTACTCAAACCATTGATCACACTCTATGCTGAAAGCGAAGATGCATTGGCACTGGGGATAGGTGAAAAGACTCTGGCCGAACCGTGTTCGGTTTGTAAGGGACACGGATCAACCCGGATCGAGATGGGATTCCTGCCCGATGTTCATGTACCCTGCGATGCCTGTCAGGGCAGCGGTTATGCTCCCGAAGCCTGGGGAGTCCGGCTGCGCGGTGCGGCGCTGCCCGAACTCAACGAACTCACGGTGGACGAAGTGTACACCCTGTTTGGCGATGTCGAATCGCTGGCACGTCCGTTAAAGCTGGCGCGTGCGGTGGGATTGGGATACTTAGTGATGTGCCAGCCGGGATACAGCCTTTCGAGCGGCGAGGCGCAGCGTCTAAAAATCGTCGGGGAACTCTGCCGCAAAACGACCCAGGAGACACTCTATATCCTGGATGAGCCGACAGTGGGCCAAAGCCTGGAAGATATCCGGCAGTTGGTTATGGTGCTGCAACGCTTGGTTGATGACGGGCACACGGTGATCGTAATTGAACATCATCCCCACGTATTGGCGATGTGTGATTGGCTGATCGAATTGGGGCCGGGCGGTGGGCCAGCCGGTGGGCAGGTCATCGCGGCGGGAACGCCGGAAGAAGTCGCCAGAGGGAACACCCCGACGGCGCTGTATTTGCGGCGTATTTTGGAGGAAACATGAACCAGTGGGCCATTCCCTTGCTCGCCGATCCTTCACCCTGTTTGCGCCGGTTGGTACTGTGCGATCTGTTGGGGCGTTCGGCTGACGATTCTGAAGTCCGCGAACTGGCCGACCTGCCTGATTCACTGGTGGAGAATCTGTTGCTGGCCCAGCAAACCGATGGTTCTTGGGGCGGCGAACTCCACGCGACTACGCAAGTTTTGATACGGCTTGGTTACCTGGGATTGGGGCAGGATCACCCGGCAGTCCGGCGCGGCGCGGAATTTATATTCTCCCAGCAGCAGCCGGATGGTTCGTGGTCACTGTCGAGATCGCTTGAACAAACGGATGGTGGGAGTTACGACCTGATCCCGCTGCAAACTTCTGTGCCGCTCCGTGGATTATCGGTCTGTGGTTATGCTGCTGATCCACGCGCTGAACAGGCCTATGAGTGGCTGCTGGCCCAACGTCTGCCGGATGGTGCCTGGCCGACTGGTCTGGGTGGGGGGAACTACGGTTATGTAGCCGGTTACCGCCGTCTGGCTCATTCGCGCTGGGGCTGCCGTACCAACACCACCACCGCTCTGGTCTGTCTGGCGCACCACCCGGAACGGAGGACAGGATCTGAGGCCCGGCGGGCGCTTGATCTCGTGTTGGGACGGGAAACGCGCGAACGTCATCATGTAGGGCTGGAGGTCGCGCGTATGATCGGAGTTGAGCCAATGGCAGGTCGTTTTACCTACTTTGCCCGCTTCGATTTAGCGCTCATACTGGATCTCTGCTGGCGAGTGGGGGCCAGTCAGGAGGATAGTCGGGTGGAGGATATAGTAGAAAGTCTGTTGAGATGGCAAGGCGCCTATGGACTCTGGGAATATAGCTCCCACCCGGAGGTTTCACGTTGGGTGACTTTCGACTTGCTGCGCTCCTTAACACGATTGAGATCAGATGCCGAGTGGCAAAGCTGTGAACCACGCACGCCTTTTAGACCCTATAATAAGATCGATCACCGCTATTGATGGGCGACCAGTTTAAGCCAGCGGTTTACCCGCGAGTTTCAGAGTAGAAAGGAGATAATTTCGAAACCGCCCATCAACTATACCCGAAGTCAAACTATATCTTTAACTTAGGAGGATGGCATGAAACGATTACTCGTTTTTCTCACGGTGGTGATGGCTGCCGGACAATTATTCGTCGCAAGTGGCCCAATCACGGCGCAAGAAGGCAGTGGTGAACAGCTTATCAAGCTCACCTACACCAGTACTGCGAGCGGACTGGAACGGTACTATTTTGTATATCTCCCCAAAGGTTATGGGCAAGACACCGTGCAGACATGGCCGGTGTTGGTCTGGCTGCATGGAGACGGTGAAAGGGGCGAAACGCTCGACGATCTGGATTACATCCTGAAGAACGGTCCGCTGTATGAAGCCTGGATCCAGAAACGGGATCTGCCTTTTATCATCGTTGCACCACAGCTTCCCCTATTTGGTCGCGACAAAACCGGTCCTGATTATCTGGTCAACCGTACCAGAGCCGAAATCCCTCAGCGTCTCACAGAAGGTGTTCCCCCTCACACGGCTGATGCACCCGCGCGCGTGATTGCCGGGGAGATGGTGGGAGCCGTCGCCGCCGGGACTGTCGCAGAACTTGGCCCGGATATTTCCTATTCGACATGGGATGTCGTGGACCCGGACGTCATCACGGTTCTAGACACAGTCCTGGCCGATTATCAGGTGGATAGGAGCCGAGTCTATATGACAGGCGTTAGCCTGGGGGGTTTCGGCACCTGGCATTATGCCAGCCAATACCCCGACTATTTCGCCGCGATCCTTCCCGTTGTGGGTTATGGCACCGAAGCACAGGCCGAAGCCATCGCCGAAGCTGCTATTCCGGTCTGGGCATTCTCCGGTGGGCGGGATCCTGTAGTTCAAAGCCAGTATTTCTTCGCGGCAATGAATAAACTGGAAGAAATGGGCAACGAAATACGGTTTACGACCGAGCAAGATATGTTCCATGATGTCTGGAACCGCGTCTACGCGCGCGAAGACATCTATGATTGGCTCCTGAGCCACACCAAAAACTAGCGCGCGTATCACGTTTTGACGGGTGGAGAGTCTGTTTTTTCTGGACTCTCCACCGATTGTTATGGAGCCGCTATCGTCAAGCAACAGGACAGCCACCCCAGGATCAAACCGACGGCAGCGTGAAACTTACAGTGGTTCCTGCGCCTTCCTGGCTTACTATCCACAGACGACCACTTTGGGCCTGGACCAGCGACTGGGCAATCGCTAATCCTAATCCGCTGCCGCCATGTGCCCGCGCGCGCGCTTTGTCGGCGCGATAGAAACGCTGACCCATATAGGGTAAATCTTTAGCGGGAATGCCTATTCCGTGATCCTGTACCTGAACGGTGATCTCGTCAGAGCCCGGCCCGCGATCTATCGTCACGGACACGAGGCTTTCCGGCGGTGAGTATTTGGCGGCGTTATCCAGCAGATTGAACACTATCTGGGCAATACGATCTCGATCGCCCCAGGCGAGCAGGGGACTCTCGTTGACACGCGGCTCCATCACAAAACGCTGCGAGTATTGCATCCCACACTGGTCTATCTTCTGTGCCACCAGTTCCGCCAAATTGACCGGTTCGCGGCGCAGCGTTAACACTTCGGAATCCAGGTGCGAAAGCAGCAAAAGATCGTTGACCAGCCGGATTAAGCGGTCGGTCTCTGTTTCGACCGTCGCCAAAAAAGTATCGCGCACCCCCAGGTCATCTACCGCCCCCCCTCGCAGTGTCTCGATAAACCCTTTGATCGAGGTTAGCGGCGTGCGTAATTCGTGTGATACATTGGCGACAAAATTGATTTGCATCTGACGCGCTTCACCCAGGCGCGCTGTCATATTATTAAAGGCCCGGCTCAATGTTCCCAATTCATCGCGCGAGTGGATCGGCACTTCTTGTTCAAGATTCCCCTGGGCTACGGCACTGGCCGCCCTGGTCAGGCGTCGAATGGGCCGCGTAATCGCTTGCGACAAGATCAACCCAATCAAGCCGGACATCACGGCAGTGACCGCCATTGAGATCATCAAACGATAGCGTAGATCATCTAACACGGCAGTGACATCGTCTAAGGGCTGGCTGAGGTAAATCATGCCAATCAAACGCCCATCCTGTTCTACGGGCAGAATAACATCCATCATACGCCTGCCATCTTCGGTGTGTGTGCGGCTGGCACTTTGACCCGCCAGGGCTTTAATGACCAGGGCTTCATGGGTGAGGTTGTACCCCAAAAGGTTGTCCGGTGACGATGCAAGTGAATCGAGAACAACGGTTCCGGTTGAATCAAGGATGCGTATGCGCGTGGCAAGCTGTGTTCCTAATTGGAGTGACACGTCGGACAGGTACCCCAATTCCACGCCACCCGGCGCTGACTCATCCGCCGGCAGGCCGAGGTTTTCTGTCTGAAGGTAAAGGTTAGGGCTTTGCTGCTGAATGGCATTGGTAACCGATGCCTGGGTAGTAGGCTGTGGGTCTTCACCCCG
>JACRBK010000477.1 GCA_016234525.1 Chloroflexota bacterium | reverse complement strand
CACCACGCCGGGCGGAGCGCTGCGCAAAAACAGTTGCAGCCCGACCAGAAACGCGCTGAGATCGTCCACGATGCCAAACGGCAGCAAAAAATCGGGAATCAGATCAATCGGGGAGAAAATATAGGCGATCATCGCCAGCGGGATCAGCTTAGCCATGCCGCTCACCCGGCGATCAAAGATCAGCCGCCCGGCTAACAACAGGTCACTCCACAACCGGTCCAACAAATCAGGATTGGGGGGTTGGCGTTTTTGTTTGGACATAGTATGGCCTTTCCTCATTTACCCTTATCCCCCCCCTCACTACTGCACTGCGCTGGTGGAGAGGGGAAAACCGGGCGCGGCGGCGCCGTGCCCCTACTAATCACCAAACTGTTCTACTTCTTTGTACGCAGCGATGGATTGAGCGTTGCGCGGACGCAGCAGCAGCACACCGAGCAGCACACCCACCGCGATCCCGATGATGCCGGCCCACAGCGGCCACCGGGGCTGCTGATCGTATAACACACCGGAGAGGTTCATTCCAATCACGGCCCCTAACCCCGCCAACGTATCGACCAGGGCAAAAGCCATGCCGCGCTGGTGTTCGGCGACATACTGGCTGATCACGCTGGTGGCAAAGGGACGGGTGGTGTAATACGCGCCTAACAGGAACGTCGCGATCACCACCACCGGGGCCGACCCTGTGATCAGCAGCAGCGCGAAGGAGATTCCCGCTAATCCCAGGCAGGCATAAAAACCACGCCACGCGCTCAGCCGCCCTAACACCACGCTGGTAATCATCGTTCCCAGGGCGGTCAGCGATCCAAAAACGCCAATCGACGTGCGCGAAAAATGGTACACTTCTTCGAGAAACTGCGAAGCCAGTGTTTGCCCGACCAATACCGCCACAAAACCCAACGTAAGGATGGCAAAAGCGACTATCACGTTTTTCTGCAAAAACTGCCCCCGGTAATCCGAGCCGTGTTCGGGACGTTCGGGCGCGGGATAGGACTGAGTGCGGAAAATGGCGAAGGTACTCAGCACAAACCAGGGAATGCTGATCAAAAAGACGGCGCGCAGCCCCATCTGATCCCCTAACCAGCCGCCGATACTGGGCGTGATCACGATTCCGGCAGCATACGAAGCCCATAACATTGTGAGCGACGTCTGGATCGGCAGATCAGGCCGCCGGGTGGGATCGTGCCGGATGGCCTGAGACAGGTACAGGTTGCTGATCGGGATAGCGATAGACGACATGCCATACACCAAAAAACCCGGCGCAGCCCAGCGCCAATCGGGAGCGAGCGCGATGATCAACACCCCCAGCAGGCCGAGCGCCCAACCGGGCAGCATCAAGCGCCGCGCGGGCAAATGATCCCCTAGCAGCCCCGCCGGGAGGATGAACAACAGGCGGGCTAACCCCCACATGCCGATCACAAAACCAGTCTGGGAGGGAGTCGCGCCCAATGATTTGACATAGAGAGGCTGGATAAACATCCACAGCCCTTCGCCGATGCCCCACAGCATATACGACCACAATACCCAGCGCGTATCCCGCCCCAGGTCTGACCACAATTGCCGCACGATCTATTGTCCTAATCTCTATCCGGTGCGCGCTGCTAAAAAGTCCCATACCATCGCGTAAACCGTTTCGCGTTCGCTGTCTTGTGTCAGCACATGTCCGCCGCGCGCTACCGACTGCTGCACCACGTCTGTGCTGCTCACCTGCCCCGCGACCAGGGCCATGTTGCCAAAGGGAACGGTGGTATCCGTCGTCGCGTAGATCAGCAGCAGCGGCACGGTGATCTCTGGCAGATGCTGGCGCACATCGCCCATCAGCGCGTGTAATTGAGCAATCGAGGCTACAGGTGTTCCTTCGTCATAGGCGACTCGCCCATAATCGTCGCGCCCCATTTCGCGCTGCGCGATACGCACCCGCTGATCCAGGCCGTCCCGGTATGGTTTACGATAGCGCCAGACGTATTTGGCATAACGCGCCGCGCCGATTCCGCGCTGATCCAGATAAATGGGGGCCGCCATAATTACTGCCCCATCGACCAACCCCGCCGCCGCGACACGCAGACTCAACAGCCCGCCCATCGACAGACCGACGGCGAACACCTTACGGCAGCGGGCGCGCATCAAGGCCAGACCGTCTAACACACTTTCGTACCAGTCCAGCCAATCCTGGCGGCGCATCATATCGGGATCGGTGCCATGCCCGGCTAAACGCGGGGCATACACGCTGAGTCCCTGCCGGTTGAGATGTTCGCCTAACCAACGCATTTCTTCAGGCGAGGCGGTGAAACCGTGTAGACACACACAGCCGACTTCGCCACCATCGAGCAAAAAAGGTTCTGCGCCACGCCGTATTTGAGGGAGAGAGTTTCGCATAAGTGTTTTACACTGCCTGAGCCCATTGAGTGCGGGAGATTATAGCCGATCTGCCCGCGTTTGTCCGCGCGTGTTAGGCATCGCGCAGGGATCGCTGCTATACTGCAACGTGATAACACAGCTTAAAACGACAGATAAAATAGGGCGCCGCTGCGTCCCTCCAAAAAACTATCTACCGGGGCCTGCCATGAAACCATTGGTGACTTTACTACTCCTGATCAGCGTGTGCGCGGGGGGAATGCTGCCCCAGCAGGCACGCGCGCAAGACCCAATTTTTCCGCTGCCCGCCCCCCTCTATATCCTCATGGCGGATCAAACAGTGAGCCGGATTGATCCTGTCAGCGGCGAACTGAGCGTTGTCTCCCCAGAGGGCCAGCCGGTCATCGATTTTGACATTTCGCCGGATGGGGTGTGGTATGTGTATCGCACCTCCAGCAATAACGCAGTTGTCGTGAGCGAGATCACCGGCAGCAGCGGGTATGTGCTGCAATTTGATGAATATGTGCCGCCAGCGAGCAGCCTGTGGCAGACTATCGCGTGGTCGCCTGACGCCAGCGCGATTGCCTACACCGTGCCGGAAGGCATCCGTATTGCCCGGCTGAGCGCGAGCGACTATGGCGAGGCGCTGTTTGATACGGTGCCGGGGACCTTTGTTGAATTATATTGGGCCGCGCCGGGCGTGTTAGCCGCCAGCGATCTACAGGCGAATGTCACCGTGATCGAATGGCAAAACGGCGCGTGGATCACGTGGCCCGGCGGTTTGCCTGCCCGCCCTCAACCGGCGGTGATGTCATTTCTGACCCCGGATGGCGTGACACTCGAAAATTATCTCAGCGTGCCAGGGACCAAAGGCATCTTGTATTTTGACTGGGGGCCGCTGCTGCCCTACACGGTTGAAGCAATGGTTCTACCCTATGACCTGTATTTCATAGCCGAAGACACTGCCGGAATCGGCCAGGTGTGGCAGTGGCCCAAAACCAACGCCCCAGCACGGATGATCACGTCTGAAACAGGCGAGATCGGCGGTTATAGCCTGTCGCCCGATCAGCAACAAATCGTCTATATTACGAACAGCCGTGTGATTGCCGCTGGGATAGACGGCGCGAACCGGCGCGAACTGGGCCAGATTGACGAAGGCGGCACTTCCGGCGATCTCGATTGGAGTCCTGATGGCACGCAGATTGCCTATGATGACGGGCGTGGAATCTGGATTACCCCGGCGGATGGCAGCCAACCGGCGCGGATCGTGGCACAAACCACCTATTCCGATGAAAGCCCAGTCGATGTGCGTGTGCTGCGTAGCCCGCAGTGGAGTCCTGATGGAACCCGGCTGCTGGTTGTGATCGGCTTTTATGAGGGCAGCGCGTTAGGTATCGTGGATGTGAACACAGGGACACTAACCGAACTTCGCACCGGGTTTTCCTCCAGCTATGCGCGCTGGACTATCGAGGGAAAAGTCATCACCTGGGCGGCGGGTTGGGGTTATACGTCGCCGGGGTTATATTTGCTTGATCCGAATGCGCCGATGGTCGCGCTGCTGGATGAGCGTTACGCTGTGTTGAATGCCATGCAGGGCGATAACGGCATGTGGTATGCCCTGGTGGGCAGCACTACCGGCATGGGGCCGCAGTTTTTGCGCGTGTGGGCAGCGGAATCATTAGGGACAGAATTCGCGCCGCTGTTCGACAATTTAGTCGGGGGATTTATGGACTCCCCACAGATCGCCCCGCCGCCATTTAACTGGGTCGGGCCGCTGTTGGTGGCAGGAATTGACTCAGCGGTTGATCCTGAGTACCGCTACCAACGCGGCGATCTGCTGCTTCTGATCCCCGCTCAGGGAACCATCTTCCGCGTACAAACGCCAGGATTAGTCTGGCGTGTGCAGTGGGGTTATTAAACCAAGAAAGGAAGAGTCAGGATGGCCGAACGGATTCTGGTCATCGAAGATGAAGAACGGATCGCGCAGTTTTTAAAGCGCGGCCTGATCTACGAGGGCTATCGCGTCGATGTGGCCTATGATGGGCAGGTGGGCTTAGACACCGCCCGCGATCAACCGCCCGATCTGGTGATTCTCGATTGGATGCTGCCGGGGCTGGACGGCCTGGAAGTCTGCCGCCGCCTGCGCGCTGCCAGCGATGTGCCGATCTTGATGCTAACCGCCAAAGACGAGGTGCCGGATCGCGTGATGGGATTAGACGCCGGGGCCGATGATTACCTGATCAAACCGTTCGATTTTGATGAACTGCTGGCGCGTATCCGGGCCTTGTTCCGCCGGGCGG
This sequence comes from Chloroflexota bacterium, assembly GCA_016234525.1. Classification (GTDB taxonomy): domain Bacteria; phylum Chloroflexota; class Anaerolineae; order Aggregatilineales; family Aggregatilineaceae; genus JACRBK01. The sequence continues at coordinate 2,188 of JACRBK010000477.1, read as the reverse complement.
CCCCGTCTTCAAAGCCCGAAATTTTGCGGTTTGCGGACCTGACACTCGACACCGGCACGCATCGCGCCCAACGTGGCGAGATTTTTATCGACCTGACCGCTAAAGAATACGAACTGCTCGAACTCTTTTTGCGCAATCCCCGCCGCGTGCTGACACGCGAACTGATCTTTGACCGGGTATGGGGTTATGACTTTGGCGGCGAGAGTAACATTATTGAGGTGTATGTGCGCTATCTGCGCCAGAAGACCGAAGAACACGGCCCGCGCCTGATCCACACGGTGCGCGGCGTAGGGTACGTGCTGCGCGAGGACGAATAAACCCTGCCCACTGCCTGCCAACGGAATTATACAGATAAACAGTTGTATATTCGGGAACATCTGTGCGAGACTCTTTCTATCGTGAGTCTGTACAGAGGATACCGCTCATGGCAGAACTTAAAACCAAACCCACCGGTCAGAGTGTGCAGACCTTTCTCGAAAGTATCGAAGACGAGAAAAAACGGCAGGACAGTTTCGCCCTGCTCCAACTGATACAGGAATCCACTGGCTGCGAACCCAAGATGTGGGGTGATAGCATTGTCGGCTATGGCGATTATCATTATAAATCCCCCGCCACCGGGCGCGAGGGAGACTGGTTTTTAGCAGGGTTTTCTCCGCGCAAACAAAACCTGACGCTCTATCTCATGGGCGGATTTGCACAATACGAGAGCCTGATGGCCAAACTCGGCAAATATACCACCGGGAAATCGTGTTTATACGTCAAAAAACTCACTGATATAAACATGGAAACCCTGAAGGAACTGGTCAAACAATCCACTGAGGATTTGATCAAGACCAGTCCCCAACAGCAGTAACGCTGGGACAAAACTATAAATTCGTAAAAAGGGGCTGCGGCCCCTTCGTGTTGTTTCACAACTGCATCACAAATTCTCATCTTTGCCTAACCTTCGCGTGGTAAGATAAAAGATTAATCATCCTGCGCGGTACGTGCGCGACCTGGTCTGTGCGGTACACGATCCATGACCATCCGAACTCGTCTGACTTTTTTGTACGCCAGCCTGCTGGCTATCGCCATGATCCTGTTCAGCGCGGCGACCTTAAGCGTGTTGAACTGGACCATGCGGCGGCAGGTAGATAGTACGCTGTTGAAAGCGGCAAACGATGTTTTTGCCGAAACCCTGTGGGCCTCATCGGAAAATCAGGCTTTGGGCGAACTGGCGATGATGCAAATGGACAGCCTGTCCGCGTCGGGCCTGTATGTGCAAATCTGGCGGCACGATCAAAAAACCGGCGTGCCGGTGTTAGAGCATGTCTCGTGGAGCCTGCTGGGGATGGGCTATACTGGTGCACTTGATCCCGCCGCTATTGGCAACAAAGCAGAGGTGCGGCGTGATGTTATGCTCAACGGCAATCACCTGCGCGTAGTGACCCTTCCGCTGGTGATCAATGGAGACCTGCGCGGCAGCATCCAGACCGCTCAATCGCTGCGCACGGTAGATGCGGCTATTGACCGCCTGCTCAAGATCATGTTGATCGGCGGGGCGCTGACGATGCTGGCTTCGTTGTTGATCGGCGACTATTTGACTCAGCGCGCCCTGCGTCCGATAGATACTATCGCGCAGGCCGCCCAACAGATCACCCGCGCCGACGACTTGAGCCGCCGGATTCCGTATGAAGGTCCACCGGATGAACTGGGGCTGCTGACGCAGACCTTCAACGAGACCTTGGAGCGGCTGGAACGGTTATTTAATGCGCAGCGCCGCTTTGTGGCTGATGTCTCTCACGAGATGCGAACTCCGCTCACCACTATTCGCGGTAACGTGGACCTGATGCGGCGTTTTGGGCATGATCAAGAAGCAATGGACGCCATCGAAAGCGAAGCGCGGCGCATGTCACGGTTGGTCGAAGACCTGCTGCTGCTCGCTAAAGCTGATGCCGGGCGGCTGCCGCTTGATAAAGCGCGGGTCGAGTTGGACACGCTGCTGCTGGAAATTTATAACCAGGCGCGTGTTATCAGCCAGGGTGTCACGGTCAATTTGGGCGAGATCGAGCAGGCGCAAGTGATCGGAGATGCCGATCGTTTGAAGCAGCTTTTGCTGAATCTCGTCACCAATGCGCTCAAATATACTCCGGTAGGCGGCAGTGTTACCCTCTCGATGGGGTGTCGTGAGCCGCAGGTATGGGTGAGT
>JACRBK010000472.1 GCA_016234525.1 Chloroflexota bacterium | reverse complement strand
TTTTGAGATCGCGCCGGAAATCCTGCCGCTGAATCTATCGGCCCTACATCGCAGCGAAATTCCTCATTTAGCCGAAGCGATGCTGACCAGCAGCGGGCGAGGCGTCGTGCCGATTACCCAGATCGACGGACAGCCGGTGGGAAATGGCACGGTTGGTCCACTGGTCAAGGCAATCAAACAGGGTTATGATGCCTGGACCGAGGCTCACATCGAGCCGATCTAACCTTTCTGCCGTATCTGGCAGTAACCGTTTGACCTGAAACTCTACGCAAGATACAATGGACATTATTATCTTTAGATGAGATTATCCTTGTGGAGGGAGTGCCGTGGGTCGCTGGAAAGATAAATATGTGATCGGCCTCACGGGCAATATTGCGATGGGCAAAAGCCTGGTGCGCCGTATGTTGGAGCATTTAGGCGCTTATCCCATTGACGCCGATGGCTTGGCCCATCAGGCCATGGCCCCCGGTGCGCCCGCATACAAACCTGTTGTGCTCACCTTTGGTCAGTGGATTCTCGACGCTGAGAAACGTATTGATCGATCCAAGTTGGGGGCGGTTGCCTTCGCTCACCCCGAAGCGCTGGCCCGGCTGGAAGCGATCACACATCCAGTCGTTGGGCAGGCGATTGATACGCTGATCCAGCGCGCACGCCATAAGGTGATTGTGGTCGAAGCGATCAAACTGCTCGAAGGATCGCTGGCCGGGCAAATGGACGCGATCTGGGTGGTAGACTCCACCGAAGAAAAACAGCTTGAACGTCTGGCCCAACGCCATCTTTCGCGCCTGGATGCGATCAAACGTATTCGAATGCAAAACCCCCAGACCGAAAAACTGGCCCGCGCCAATGTGGTGATCTCCAACAATGGTACGCCCGAAGAAACCTGGGCACAGGTGCGCGTCGCCTGGTCCCAGATCAAAGGGGCAGCCGAAGAAGAAGAACGCCAGGCGGCTCCCCAGCGCGTTGAAGTTGCGGCCTCCACGACTCCCCCAGCGGACAATAAGATGAAGATCACGTCGCTGGACATTATCCGGGGAATGCCCAAAAACGCCGATCAGATTGCCCAGATCATTCGCCAACGCACCGGCAAGGCGCTGGATCGTCAGGATATCCTGATGGGGTTCGGCCAAAAGTCGTATATGATGGCGATGGCAAACAACGAGCCGGTAGGTATTGTCGGCTTTTTGGTTGAAAACCTGATCACGCGCGTCGATGAACTGCTGGTAATCGAACGCGCTCCGCTTCAACCGGTGGCGGCAGCGTTGGTGCAAGCGGTTGAGCGGGCATCACGCGAGCTTCAAAGTGAAGTCGGCTATATCTTCGTCCCCGAAAAAGGCGGGCAGGAGATGGTCCAGATTTTGCTGCAAGAAGGTTATGAAGCCCAACAGTTAGAAGATATTAAAATTATGGCGTGGCGCGAAGCCGCCCGCGAAGCGCGTCCTGATGGAGCGCTGATGTTTAGCAAAAAACTGCGGGCCGAGCGCGTCCTCAAACCGCTTTAACAGCGATCTATACATCGCTTTCGTAGGGGTGCGGCACTGCTGTGCTCATGGTCGAATAGGGTAGAGTTGAGGTCTTATGGTCGAACGTCTCAAACAACAGCCGGGGATCAATTCGTTGATCCGGTTAATCGAAACCTGGCCGCGCGTGACAGCGTGGATCATCCTCTCGTTGGGCTGCATTGGGCTGTTGGTGTATGAAGCCCGCGATGTGGGCCTGACCGCTGGCAACTGGATCGCGCTAATTGTGGCGACAGTGTTGGTCGCCGGGCTGTGCATCTGGATCGTGAGCTGGGAAGACGAAGAACCAGACACCGCCCCGGCTGAAAAAGCAAAAGAATAACCTGCTAACGGATGCGTTGAGCCTTTAAGCCCGCCGATCTTCCCAGACGGACGGGCTTTTGTTTTGAAAGGAGCGGCAGCACATATGGAACTGAGTGTCGTCAAAATCGAGAAGCCGGAACCCATCAACTTTATTCTCGGTCAGAGTCACTTTATCAAGACCGTCGAAGATGTGCATGAGGCGTTGGTAAACGCTGTGCCGGGCATCAAGTTCGGACTGGCATTTTGTGAAGCCTCCGGCGCGTGTTTGATCCGCCATACCGGGACCGATGAGAGCATGAAAGCGCTCGCCATTCAAAACGCGCAGGCGATCTCAGCCGGTCACAGCTTCATTCTGTTTTTAGGCGAAGGATTCTACCCGATCAACGTCCTCAAAGCGGTACAGAATGTCACTGAAGTCGTGCGAATTTTCTGTGCCACCGCCAACCCCACCGAAGTGATCATCGCGCAGACGGATCTGGGGCGGGGCATATTGGGCGTGATTGACGGTTTCGCCAGCAAGGGCGTCGAAGACGAAGAAGGAATCGCCTGGCGCAAAGGTCTGCTGCGCCGGTTTGGGTATAAGTTGGGGTAGCCCGGTTATCACAGGGAGTCGCAAAACTCATCATGTCCTACCACACACAGTCCTTTAATGAATATATAGCGCAGCACCACGAGCGTTTTTTGGCAGAGTTCGCCAAGTTCATCGCGCAGCCAAGTGTCGCGGCAGATAATCGCGGCGTGCAAGAAATGTGCGACATGGTCGCTGAGCGTTTCCGCCAGCTCGGGGCCGCTGTCACGATCTATCCCACTGCCGGATCGCCGGTCGTGTATGCCGAGATCGGCCCTAAAGACGCGGCGCGCACCCTGATTATCTACAATCATTATGATGTGCAGCCCGAAGACCCGATTGAACTCTGGGACACCGCCCCCTTTGAAATGGTGATCAAAGAGGGCGTGATCTACGGGCGCGGAACATCTGACGACAAAGGCGAACTGCTCTCACGGATTCAGGCCGTCGAAGCCTGGCTCAAAACCCAGGGAGATCTGCCGGTGCGGATCAAATGGGTAGTCGAAGGCGAAGAAGAAACGGGCAGCGCTCATCTAGCCGATTGGGTTAAAGAACATGCCGCGATGCTCCAGGCAGACGGGGTATTGTGGGAAGGCGGCGGTTATGACGAAGCAGGCCGCCCCATGTTCGGCCTGGGTGGAAAAGGTCTGGCCTATTTTGAACTGCGCTGCCAGGGGCCAAACCACGACCTGCACTCCTCTATCGCGCCGATTGTGGTCAACCCGGCGTGGCGGCTGGTGTGGGCGCTGAGTACGCTCAAAGACGCCAACGACCAGATCACGCTGGATGATTATATGCAACATGTAAGGCCGCTTTCGACAGAAGAACTGGCACTGATCGATGCGGTCCCGATGGAATTCGAAGCGATGCGCGAGCGGTGGGGTATTTCAAACTGGATCAAAGGCCAGACTGATCATCAAGCCCGCCGTGATTATATCGCCGCGCCCACCATCAATATTTGCGGATTCCACTCTGGTTATGGCGGCGCGGGGTCTAAAACCGTTCTGCCTGCCGAAGCATCGGCCAAGCTGGATTTTCGGCTGGTGGATGGGCTGACTTCACCGTTAGCCGAACGACTGCTGCGCGCCCACCTGGACCGGCGCGGCTTCACCGATATTTCGATCACCGATCTCGGTGGAGAAGAATTTGCCGCATCACGTCCTGGCAGTCTTGTCCAACATGCTGCCATTGCTGCCAGCCAGGATACCTGGGATAAAACGCCGATCATGTATCCCTGGTTTCCCGGCAGCGGCCCGATGCACCCGTTTGGCGTCGTGTTGGGCATCCCGCTGATCTTTGCGGGCGCAACCTGGCATCCTGACATTCGCGCGCATTCGCCCAACGAAAATATCTTTGTCAAAGACTATGTTGAATCGATGCGTTTCACAGCGGCTTTTATCGCCCGCTTCGCCTCGTTAGAGGCATAAACAAGAGAGGCATAACCAGCAAAGGTCTGTTAAACTCTGGTCAAGGTTGGAACTACCCATAAGGAGATATTTTTATGGCTAAGCAATACGAAGCGCCACCCGCCATGCAGATCGATCCCAAGAAAAAATATACCGCTACGTTTAAGACAGAACGTGGTGATATTGTGATCGAACTGTTCGCGGAAAAAGCGCCTATCACAGTGAACAATTTTGTCTTTTTGGCGCGTGAAGGGTTTTATGACGCGACCACCTTTCACCGGGTGATCGATGGCTTCATGGTCCAGGGCGGCGACCCCACAGGGACCGGGCGCGGCGGGCCGGGCTACCGCTTTAATGATGAAGCGGGCGCTCTGTCGCTCAAACACGATGGGCCAGGCGTGCTGAGCATGGCGAATGCGGGCGCAAATACCAACGGCAGCCAGTTTTTTATCACTCACGTGGCTACCCCTCATCTGGACGGCAAACACGGCGTATTCGGCAAAATAAAAGATAAAGCCAGCCTGGACGTGTTGATGAAGATCCGCACCCGCGACCCTATGCGTGATCCCAAACCCGGCGATACCTTAAAAGCCGTCGAGATCACCGAAGCCTGAGTTTTTCTCGGTGTGGCCAACAGCTTTACGAATAAGCTGTAAGCCGAAATACTGAACTTGCAGGGTGCGGCGAATAACCGCACCCTATTCATTTTCCGGTTGAACCACACCAAACCATTGCTCTGAACGCCGCAAGCCGTTATGATCTGGTCCATGAGTGAAAACAAACGAGCAATTGAAAAAAAGCACACTCCCGACCGTAAGACATGGTATGTGGTGGCTTTTGCTGTCGATATGGTCACAGCGGAAATTCCAGCCGGGCTGCTGCGCAGCGCCGGGATTCCGGTCTTTTTATTCCGCGAGGCCGCAGGCAGTTCTGCGATCCCCGTGTCGGTAGGGCTGCTCGGCGGCGTAGATGTAGGCGTCCCCGAAGCCTACTATGACGAGGCCCTCGCGTTGATCGAGGGGGAGGATCGCCCCTACCGGGATCGGCTATCAGCATTAGAGTCTGGGGAGACCCCAGACGAAACATCTGAACAAAATCCACCTGACGAGGACGTATAACCGGCATGAACAGCCGAGTACAAACGGTAGACGAGGGGCGGCCCGATCACCAGACCGTACCCACTTCATCTTTGCCATCGACGTTGTTAGCAGCGCAATCGCGCCCCAGAACCCGCTGGAATCTGCTGTTAGCCCCGGCAGTAGGCATTATTCTGCTACTGATCTGGGAAGGGGTAGCGCGGTCTGGCTGGTATGCGTCGTTTATCGTTCCCTCTCCGGTGCGTGTCGCGGATCGTTGGTGGGCGCTGGCAGCAGATGGATCGTTGCTGCGGCATACAGCGGTCACGCTGCGCGAGGTTCTCACCGGCATGATGGTGGGCGTACTGGCGGCGTTCTGGCTGGGATATGCCATCGCCAAGAGCCGCACCGCTGCGTATGCGCTGACTCCTTATTTGGTGGCGCTGCAAGCCGTCCCGATTGTGGCGATTGCCCCCCTGTTGATC
>JACRBK010000081.1 GCA_016234525.1 Chloroflexota bacterium | reverse complement strand
TGGCGTGGTATCCCCTTTTTTCACCATGCCGTCTTTCGTAGAGCGGTTGAGCGGTATCCAGCACGTTTTAGACGATTCCTCGTATGATCTGGTGCTCTATAACATCGCCCATCCCGAACAGATCAGCCGCAAACTAATTTCACTGGCAAGCCAAAAACGAGTCGATGGTTTGATTATTCTGTCGCTCTCGTTCCACGAAAAAGACCTTCAGGCATTTAATCCTGATCTGCCGTTGGTGGTCGTAGATAACGACTCAATCCAGCATTATCCCCATAACATGATCGATAATGTCGCCGGAGGACAGCTTGCCACCAATTATTTGATCGAGCGTGGACATCGTGCCATCGGTTTTTTGGGTGATGTGCGCCACGATTCGTTTGGTTTTACCAGCACCTACAAACGCTTTCAGGGATTCCGCATGGCCTTAGCCCAGGCTGGGCTGGAATACCGTGACGAATGGTGCAAGTTTGGGGAATATACCGAAGAAATCGCACGCCAGCAGGCGCTCGAAATTCTCCGCGAGCCGCGCCGCCCTACTGCGATTTTTGCCGCGATAGATACCCTGGCGTTTGGAACCCTGGCGGCAGCGCGTGACCTGGGACTGCGTATTCCGCAAGACCTGGCAGTGATCGGCTTTGATGACATCAAACCCGCCAGTTATGTCAACCTCACCACGGTGCGCCAGCCGCTCTTTGAGAGCGGCGTTTGGGGGGCGCAAAAAATGCTGGAATGGTTGACTGGGAAACTCGATTATCGTGACTGGCGCGTAACTCTCCCTCTTTGTATTATAGAACGTACTACGGCATAATATTTACGATAAGTCTGAATTTTAATGAACTGGTTGACATGGAACCGATTCCATCATAAAATGAGGATAAAAGTGGAAGCTGTTCCAAAATATTCAGTAAGCTACGCCGAAGATTGATCGGCTTCGTTCGAGAATTTTGGAAACGGTTCCGCGGTCAAATTAAAAAGGAGGTGCTGTCGGCGCAACAATGACCTTCAAAGCTCATTTTATCGAAAATAAATCGATGTCTAAGGAGACAAGGAAAATGAGAACCCAAAAAACCTTCATTGTGCTTCTGCTCGTTATCGCTTTAGCGGTCCCACTCTTCTCCACCTCGGCGCAAGAAGACCTGTCTGGTAAAACTATTTCCGTATTCGCTGGCTGGACCGATGAAACCGAAGTGGCACGGGTCGAGGATGGTTTTGCCATTTTTGAAGAACAAACCGGGGCCGATGTTCAGTATACCGGCAGTAGTGACTTTACAACCCTCTTTCAGACTCGCGTTCAAGCGGGCGATGTGCCTGATGTGGCTTGTTTCCCACAGCCCGGCCTGATGGCCCAGTATGTTGATGAGGCGCTTGATCTCAACAGCATTATGGACGAAGCGTATCTCCAGGGCCAATATGCCCAGGCGTGGCTCGATATGGCGACGATCAACGGCAAGTTGATCGGGTTGTGGCACCGCGTGACGGTCAAGAGCCTGGTGTGGTATTCGCCCAGCGCCTTTGCAACCTATGGGTATGAGATCCCCGAAACCTGGGATGAACTCATCGCCCTCAGTGATCAGATGGTCGCGGACGGATTCACCCCCTGGTATGCGCCCATTGAAAGCGGTGGCGCTACCGGATGGGTCGGTTCCGACTGGATCGAAGACATTCTGCTGCGTACCACTTCCCTCGAAAACTATGATGCCTGGACCGTCCCGCAGTACAAGGGCCTGGAACGTCTGCCCTTCACTTCACCCGAAGTCAAGCGTGCATTCGAACTGATGGGCCAGATTATGCTCAATGAGGATTATATGTTTGGCGGAACCGAAGCCATCCTCGGTGTAAGTTTCTTCGACTCTGGTGTGCCGCTGCTGCAAGACCCGCCTGATGCACTGCTGGTCAAGCAGGGCAGCGCCATGCCGCAGTGGCTTGATCCCAACCCGACGGTAGGACCGGATGGCGATCTGATGTACTTCTACTTCCCGCCGATTGACGAAGAATATGGCCGCCCGGTATTGGTCGCGGGTGATGTGTGCGCCATCTTCAACGATCGTCCCGAAGTTCGTGAGTTCGCCAAATTCCTGGCAACCGCCCAGGTTTTGGAGCCCTGGGTCAAGGCGGGTGGGGCACTTTCGCCGCATACCGATGTTGACCTGGACTGGTATCCTGCGGTAGATCGCGGCGTCGCTGAGATTTTGGCGAACGCGACCTCCTTCCGCTTCGATGGCGGCGACTTGCAGCCTGGCCCGGTGGGTTCAGGTTCGTTCTGGGTAGGTATAGTAGACTATATCAGTGGTGACGATCTCGATACGGTCCTCACTGAAATAGACGCGGCCTGGCCTGAGGAATAGACTCGAATATTGTATCTGACTAACTAACCTCGGCTCATAACTGCGAATTAGTTTCCAGGATGGCGGCTCGACAAACCGCCATCCTGATCTCCACCTTCAATCCCGCATAGATAGAGGTTTTTTGGAGAAACTTATATGTCGACACAAACACAACCAGTTCGACAAAAGTCGCCAGGGGACTGGCTCACTTCAGGCCCCCTGCGTTTCCTGGTTTCTATTGGTGTGCCGGTCATCGCCTTTCTTTTTCTCCGGTGGAGCTTCGTTCTGCTGCGCGACCAAGAGGCGAACCGGATTCTGGTCGCGTTCATCGCACTGACGATTGGGGTGTTTGGCGTTTGGATTTTGTATCTGCTCACCTACTATTTGACCGAACAACTGCCTGAAAGGCTGGGCGAACGGGTTCGACCTTTTGTCTTTGTCGGACCTGCCATGGTCATTCTGTTCATTTTCCTGCTTTACCCCATCGGGCATACCTTTTACCTGAGTCTGATGAATGCCGATTCTGAAGAATTTATCGGCCTGAAAAATTATCGGACCATCTTTACCGACGAGCAGATGTTGATCACCCTGCGAAATAATGGACTGTGGCTGATCTCTGTCCCGCTCTTTTCGGTCTCCTTCGGTCTGATCGTCGCCGTGTTGGTGGACCGTATTGGCCGCTGGGAATCAACAGCCAAAGCCTTTATTTTTCTGCCAATGGCGATTTCGGCAGTAGGTGCAGGCGTGGTCTGGAAATTTATGTATTTTGTCAGGGCCGAGGGCGAAATACAGATCGGATTTTTGAACGCGATCATCACGAAAATAGGTGGTTCGCCGACCAATTTCCTCGAAACAATACCGCTGAATAACCTGGCGCTGATTATCATCATGACCTGGATGGTGACGGGTTACTGCATGGTGGTGATCTCAGCGGGGATCAAGAATGTTTCGACCGAGGTTCTTGAAGCGGCCCGGATGGATGGGGCCAATGAACTGCAAGTGTTTTTCCGCATCATTGTGCCGATCATTCGCCCGACGCTGATCACAGTCGGGACGACGGTTTTGATCTGGGTACTCAAAGTCTTCGATATTGTGTATGTGATGACCAATGGACGCCGGGATACTCAGGTGGTCGCCAACCAGATGTACACTGAATTATTCCGAGGTGGCAGTGTCGGGTTAGGAAGCGCCCTGGCAATCTTGCTGCTGGTCGCGGTGTCGCCGTTTATCGTCAGCAACGTTCGTGAATTACGCCGGCGGAGGGCATAAGCCATGTTTCAGAGTCAAGGTGCAGTTCAAAGCCGGTTGCGTAAGATCTTGACCGCATCTCCGGTTAGGATCGCGGTGCTTGCCTTATGCCTGGTCTGGTCGATCCCCACCTTGGGTATGCTCATCAGTTCGTTTCGTGTGACCCAAGAGATCAACCGTACCGGGTGGTGGACCGTCTTTTCGCCACGCGATAACACCGAATATCGATCTTTGGTCGACCGGGTGGAGCGCTCTAAGACGTTTGCTGAGCGCACTCAAGATCAATTTGTGGCGGCTCAGGCCGCGTTAGAGGCTGGCCCCAGTGAAGAGGCGGTATCCACTGCTGTGGCTGAGGCAGAGGCCGCGTTAAGCGAAGCTGTCAGCGATGCCGAAACCGATCTGGCCGAAGCTCAGGCGGCGCTGGATGCGAACGAAGACGGCGCACAAGCGCGGGTCGATGAAGCAGAAGCAGCCCTGGACGCTGCCCAAACAGCCCTGGCGGCAGGCGTCAATGCCGACGAGATCCGCGCGCAGTTGCTCGACGCGCTGCGTGAGGATGTTCAGAGCACAGAAGAACGCGCGACCAATGCGCAAACGATGCTCGAAACCGATCGGAAAGCCCTTGCGGAGACAGACGAACCCAAGAATTTCCCGATTGGCTCCGAAGGCTGGCGCCGCCAATGGACGCTCGATAACTACGAAAAAGTGGTCAATGCGGATCGTATGGGAGATGCTTTTCTCAACAGCCTGCTGATTACTATCCCCTCCGTCGTGATCCCGATCACCATCGCCGCTTTTGCGGCCTATGCTTTTGCCTGGTTATCGTTTCCTGCCAAAGACCTGCTCTTTGCCCTGGTGATCGTTGCGATGGGCGTGCCGGGGCATCTCGCGTTGGTTCCCATCTTGCGGCTCTATTTGCGGGTGGACCTGGGCGGAACGTATATGGGAGTCTGGTTGGCTCATACCGGGTTTGGGCTTCCCCTGGCGATCTATCTGATATATGGCTATATGATCACCATCCCGCGCGAAATCATGGAATCCGCGCACATTGACGGCGCGTCAGCGATGACGGCGTTCACCCGCTTGATCCTGCCGCTGTCGATCCCGGTGATCGCTGCTTTTGCGATTTTCCAGTTCCTGTGGGTCTGGAACGATCTGCTGATCGCGCTGGTGTTTCTGGGAACTGAAGCTGAAAACGCCGTCTTGACCGCTCGCCTTTCTGAACTGATCGGTTCAAAGGGGCAGGATTGGGAAGTGCTGACCGCAGGAGCATTTATTACCATGTTGGTTCCATTGATCATCTTTTTCGCTCTCCAGCGGTTTTTTGTGCGCGGTTTGACCGCCGGTTCTGTCAAAGGCTAAGGAGTATTCCCGCAAAAATGCCCGACGAACACCTATCACGCCGCCCGCAGTTCAAACAAGACCGGCATCGCCCGTTGTATCACTTTCTGCCCCCTGCTCACTGGATGAACGATCCGAACGGGCTGATCCAGTGGCAGGGGGAGGTTCACTTGTTTTATCAGCACAACCCGCACGGCCCACTGTGGGGAACTATTCACTGGGGCCACGCGGTAAGCCGCGATCTGGTGCATTGGCAAGACCTCCCGCTCGCATTAGCCCCGTCCCCCGGTGGGCCGGATAAAGACGGCTGCTGGTCCGGCTGCGCGATAGAGCATGAGGGCCAGTGTGTTTTGTTCTACACCGGCGATTTCCCTCAGGTGCAGTGTATGGCGACCAGCGACGACATGATCACCTGGCATAAATACACCCAAAATCCGGTGATTGCCGCGCCGCCTCCGGTGTTGGATGTGGTGGGAACTCCCTGGGATTTGCGTGATCCCTGGGTGTGGCGTGAGGGAAATTTTTGGAATATGATGCTTGGCTCCGGTTTGAAGGATCAAGGTGGCGCGGTGCTGCTGTACCAATCCACCGATCTGATCCACTGGACTTTTGTGCAGCCCATTTTAACCGGACGACTTGCCCCGGATGGCGCCGTTTGGGAATGCCCGAATCTGTTTTCCCTGAACGAACGCGATGTGCTGCTCATTTCAGAACAGCCAGAATCCCGGCACACGTATTATCTGGTGGGTGATTATGTTGATCACCAGTTTATCCCATCGGTGCAGGGAAAAACCGACTATGGCCCCTATTTTTATGCCGCGTTGACTCTTCTGGATGATCGTCAGCACCGTTTGATGTGGGGCTGGTTGAAAGAGGGGCGTACACTCGACGCACAGCGGAATTCGGGATGGTCCGGTGTGATGTCTTTGCCCCGCGTGTTGACGGTGCGCTCTGATGGACGGCTGGGCATGGCTCCCGCGCCAGAATTGGAGATACTGCGCCATAAGTCTGTTCTGGTTGAGAATCTCACGCTCACGCCGGGCGGCGGCCAACCGCTCGCCAGAATGAATGGGGATTGCCTGGAAATTCTGCTTGAAGGTCGGGCGGTAGAGAATACACGTTTTGAGATTTTGCTGCGCTGTTCACCTG
>JACRBK010000481.1 GCA_016234525.1 Chloroflexota bacterium | reverse complement strand
GATACGGCAGACGAGCCAGACGAGACATTTACGCTCTCGTTGAGCAGCCCGGCGAATGCGACCCTGGGCGATAATCAGGGTGTGGGGACGATCACAGATGATGATCCTACCCCCTTCTGCGCGTTAGTCAGCCAGATTCCGCGAGCCGAATGTGAGGCGCTCGAAGCGATCTATAACAGCACCGGCGGCCCGAACTGGGTACGCAAAACAGGCTGGTTCACCACCTATACGCCGTGCAGTTGGCAGGACATCTACTGCACTGGCGGCCATGTACGCTATCTTGGACTGGGCCAGAATAACCTCAACGGAACTCTGCCCCCCGAAATCGGTAACTTAAGCGCGTTGACCAACCTGGATTTTAACAATAATGTCCTGCTCACCGGGGGCATCCCGCCCGAAATTGGCAGCCTGACCAACCTCAAACGGCTGATTTTTTACAATACATCGGTGGGGGGAAGCATCCCGCCGGAAATCGGCCTGCTGGTGAATGTGGAAGATTTGAGCTTACAGCGCTGCAACCTGACCGGGGAGCTGCCGCCGGAATTAGGCAATCTGACTCACGTGGTAAACCTTGGCCTGGGGAACAACTACCTGACCGGGACGATTCCACCTGAGTTGGGTAATTTGCCTGTTGTGCGGGAGATCCATCTGTCTCTCAACCAGCTTACGGGCGAAGTCCCGGCAGCGTTGATGTCCGCGCCCGAACTGAGGGCCTTTTACATCAATGATAACCGGCTGTCTGCGTCTGATCCGGTCGTAAAGGCCTGGCTGGACATTGTTTCGGAGGAGTGGGAAACCCAAACTGTGCCTCCGAAAAACATCCACAGTGCCTATGCGGGCGACACCAGCATTTATCCTGGCTGGACGCCGATTCCTTACACGGCGAACGGCGGATATTATGAAGTGGTCTATTCGGCCACCTCAGGTGGACCGTATACCGCAGGCTGCACGACAGCCAACAAGCTGGCGAATACGTGCGGCGTGAGCGGATTAACGCCCAATACACCTTACTACTTTGTCGTGCGCACCTTCACCCCGGCACACGATCTCCAACTGAATGACCTCTGGAGCACGCCTAGCTCAGAGATCATGATCTCAACGGTGATCAGAGACATCGCGCACCCGGCAGCACCTACCTTGAGCGCCCCGGCGGATCGTTCGAATACGACGGACACCACACCGCTCCTCAAATGGAGCAAACCGACGGGTGCGACGCAGTACCGCCTCCAGGTAGATGATGATCCAGCCTTTGGCAGCCCGGCGAACATGGGCACGGACACGATCCTCACGACGAGTTATACCGTTCCGACACTCAACGCCCTGCCCTATGGGCAATACTACTGGCGTGTGCAGGCGGGGAATGCGGCGAATGCCTGGGGTGATTGGAGCCTCATCCGGCGCTTTACCATCACCCTGCTCAAATCTCCGGCGAACGCAACCCATCTCACCGACACGACCCCCACGCTGAGTTGGACCAAACCCACCGGCGCGACAGCGTTTGAGTTCAAACTCGATGATAGTGACAGCCCGGTGGTCATGCCGTTCAATACCGGCCTGCTGACCAGTTATACGCCTGCCCTATTGCCCAACGGCGAATACTGGTGGAGTGTGCGGGTGCTCGTTGGCGGCACGTGGAGCGACTGGATGCCCGCCTGGACATTCACCATCACCGCTCCCCCGACGATCAAACCGGCGCTGCTCACCCCGCTGAACGGGGCCATCTGGCCCGATCTGACTCCAATTTTCACCTGGAGTTCGGTGGCCGGTGGTGATCACTACCAGATTCAAATCGACGAAACGAGCAGTTTCAGCAGCCCCGTGCAGGATGTGACGCTGGGTGAAGGCATCTTAACCTACACGGCCACACCGCTGCTCGATGGCGGCAAATATTTCTGGCGGGTGCGCGCGATCAATGGAACCGGCGTAGCCGGCGCGTGGAGTGGCTCGTATAACTTCACCCTGGCACAGTTGAGCGCCCCCGTGCTGACTTCGCCGTTGAATAAGTCGGCGGCTCAAGACAGAACACCGACCTTCGCCTGGAATGTCCTGGTTGGGGCCGCAAGCTACCAGATTCAGATCAGCAGTGATCCGAATTTCGTCACGGTCACTCACCAGGGAGACACAGGCACAAACGGCTATACCCTCCCTGATCTTAATGCGCTGCCGGATGGTGTCTACACCTGGCGGGTGCGTGCGATCAACGGATTGATTATCCCCGGCAAGTGGAGCAGCAAATGGGCGCTGATTATTGACAATACTGGTCCAGCGGCCCCGGTGCTCAGCAGCCCAGCTTTCAACAGCGGCACGCCTGATACTACCCCGACCTTCACCTGGAAAGCGCCAAAAGATGGCAAAACCTACCGGATTCAGGTGACAGGCGAGAACGATCCAACCTTCGCGGCGATGGTGATCAACGAACCTATCCCCGTGACGACCTTCACCCCAGGGACAGCCCTGGACTTCGACGATTATCTGTGGCGCGTACAGGCGTTGGATGTGCTAAGCAATGCGGGTGATTTCAGCCCGGCGAGTCGTTTCAACCTCACCTTGCACAAATCTCCGGCGGATGGCGCAGCCAGTACGGTGACCCAGCCGACCTTCATTTGGAATGCGCTGACCGGAGCGACCGCCTACGACTTCGAACTCGCTACCGATGCCGAATTTACCGATGTGATCTATCCCTACAACGGCCCGAACAAGTCGTTCAAACCCACCGCTGTGCTGGAACAAGGAACCTACTACTGGCACGTCAAAACGGACATCTCTGGCTGGATGCCCGCCTGGACGATCATTATCACCCCACCGCTGCCCGCCAAACCCGTGCTGACCGCTCCCGCAAGCAAAGTGCTGCTCAACGATAATACCCCCACGCTGAGCTGGAATGCGGTCACCGGGATCACGAAGTATCAGATCCAGGTCGATAACAACACCGACTTCAGCAGCCCGGCGCAGGACGTGATCGTCAGCAATCTGCTCAACTACATCGCCAGCGAACTGCCGGACGGAACTTACACCTGGCGCGTGCGCGCGATCAATGGAGTGGATGCGGCTGGGGCGTGGAGTTCCGCCTTCTCGCTGACGATTGACACGACTCCGCCCGCTGTCCCGGTGGTCACCGCCCCGGTGGACAACACTTCGATGACCAACACCAGGTTCAGTCTGGCGTGGAACAAGGTCAACGATGCGGCACGTTACGAGGTGCAGATCGACCTCAATCTTGCCTTCCTGCTGCCGCTGAGTGATGTGGGGAACAAGACCAGTTACAAACCGGCAACCCCGCTGGCACGTGGTATCTATGTCTGGCATGTGCGAGCCGTTGACAAAGCGGGTAATGCCTCCGGCTGGAGTCCGGCGCGCAGTTTCGAGATCGTCGCGGGAGTGACCAGTGTTGATCCGACTCCCGCGCCGACTCTGGAAATCACCCCGACGGATGTCCCGGTCGAACCCACCCTTGAACCGACTCTCGCGCCGACAGCGACCCTTGAACCAACGCTGATCCCGCCTGATGTGCCGCTGTATACGCTCGAATCCGATGATCCGGCGGTGACGCAGACCGGTCTCTGGACGGTTTACGACACGCCTTATGCCAGCGGCGGACACTATCTCTACAGCAGCGGCAGTTTGGACGACGCGCTGACGCTGCACTTCTCCGGCGTGCAGTTGGATGTGATCTTCGTCAAACACCCGGCGCTCGGACAGTTTGTGGTTGAGGTGGACGGCGCGCCGCTGCTGCTGATGAACAGCTACGCCCCCGAAGCCGAGTTCGGCGTGCGGGCGAGTATCTCTCTCAGCGCAGGGGAACACATCGCCCGGCTGTATCCGCTGTCCGGCACGATAGCCATTGATGCTTTCACCGTCCATTCCCGGATCATCCCTCCCGCCGAACCGACGCTGATCCCAACCCTGATCCCGACGTTTGAGCCGACGGTAATCCCGCCTGAACTGCCGACTATCGTCCCTCCTGTTGAACCGACGTTGATTCCAACGCTGATCCCGACGGAAATTCCGACCGAGATTCCGACACTGGTCCCGACAGACATCCCAACGTTGGAACCGACTCTTGTTCCGACAGAAGTCCCCACCGAACAGCCGCCCATCGAGCCGACTCCGGTCCCGGTGGAGCCTGAACGTACGACGACATAAGCTCCGCTCCACACACAAAACCTCCCCCAGCCATCAGATCGGCTGGGGGAGGTTTTCTTGCACCAACAAACCTCACTTGCGGTTTACGCCTGTTTGCGGAACCAGATCAAGACCACATTCTGGCTGTCCGCCGCGAAAGGCTCCCGCCCGGGCTTGTTTTGGGGTCATAACAGGCCGCTTCTTTTTTCGAATTTTCACAGAAAATGATGCTGAAAGTATCCCGCTGAGGGAATGCTTTGAGATGACACATTAAGATCCTTAACCAGTCTTGCGTGGATTTCTTTGACAAAAACCGGATTTTCAAGAACAGCCAGGACGTCTCTTAATTCTCCGCTGTTTTGGAACTTTAATGAGTCTGGAATCACATCCCAGATACACACCTCTTCAATGGGATTCAACGTGAATAAAGCAGGAACAAAGCCGCTTTCTATGACATCGATCAGCGTGGTTGAGTAGGTACAGATCAAAAACCGCGATTGATTGATTTGAAATTGCAGTGGGCTGGTATTGTCCACCTTAAAGCCAAGTCCCTGGGCTTTTTCTGTGGCTTGAAGCATCAATTTACGCAGCCGGGGATGGCTTGAATGGGGATGCGGGCGCCAAATCAACGGGGCCATCGTTTTATGATCGGCGGCTACTGCGGCCACAGTTTCGAGAAGTGAAAACAGATATTTCAGGGCATCTTCGTTGGTGTAAAATGGGTACGGGTGAATAAAATTCGTGATGACCACTGTTCCCTTGGGTTTATCCGAGAGAGCCACGCTGTCGGGCTGTTTTCCAGAAGTCTCACCGAACTGGGTGACATCACACCGTCCATAGGTTCCAAGTTTGCGCATTTCATCCGCATCTGCCAGCGTTCTACACAGGCAAATACTGGAATAACCTCTGTAGCCCAACACCTCAGCGACAACCCCATGCAGCCAGTGAATCGTGGTAAATCCCTTTTTTTGAAGCGCGAGATCAAACATTATATCGGGAGCCGTTTGGGGCGAATATCCGAAGATAATCACGCCTGTTCCTGAAAAAGTGCTGTGTTCTACCCATTTCTGGCGAAGCAAGCCCGCAGAGAGCATATACGCCGCTTTCATTCCGCCCTTTATCCGGCTGGATAAAGGAGATTGCATATCCTCAAAGACGGTAGACAATAATTTCCAGATCGTAGACCAGGATTTTCCTAGCACAAGGCACACCGCGCCGTAGTCGGAGGGTCGCCATGTGCGGTAGGCCCGTGTTTTAGTTTCCATTTCAGCAGGCAGCTTGCGGGGAGGTTGTTTGGTGATGGGATGACCTGTCAAAAAGAGGGTCGATGGGGAATCCGTTTCGGCGGTGGAATGGTGAAGATAACGCCAGGCATGTTTGGTATCATTCCGCCAGCTCGGAAAAAGCACAAAAGTTTCTGCTGTAATCTGAATATCCTGTTTTCTGCCAAAATTCTCACGTCTCAAAATGCTGAGCAAGACCCCTATTCCGCTGATGGCTAGACCGAAAAACAGGCAGAAATAACCTTGAAAAACCGCCCATAACGGAAAACCGCCCGCCGCCTTTGAGATTTTGATATGCGGGAACTGTTTTTTGAGTTCCCTTTGCAGCATGATTGAGACCGAGCGGTCCTGTTTTGGGAGTGAGATAGTTATTTCGTCAATATCGCGGATTTGTGGATCGTTTTTAAGGCGGCTGGCTAATTCAATCACGGCGAAAAAGGTGGAGGAGTGATTCGCGTAAATGATATTGGCTAACGCCCCCTCAACCGCTTCTCTCTTAATTCCTCGTTGGTCCAAATTAACCAGCGCCTTATCAATTTGCATATCATGGAGATGCTGCATTGAGATAGCCGTTGATCGGTACTGGGCGTTCGCTTGCAGGTCGCCAAGAGATACAGTTTCGCTCTGGCCGTTTTGATCGGCTTCTGCTGTGATCGCTAATTTTTTTTGCGTCGTGTTACGGGTAAGAAACAGATGCATAAGGCTTGTCTTCCTGGTTGAGACGATTAGCGTATTTTTGATCAGCCACGGGCTTTTTTACTTTGTCAGCACCATCAACGAATAGCCGCCGAGAATACGTGTGGTTAGATCAAAATTAAGTCGAGAGAACAAGCGGCGGGGCAGCTTCGCCAGTTTTGCCTTGACGGTTTTGGCGAGGTCCAGATTAACCGGGGTGTAAAACCAGTCAACAATCTCATAACCCGTATCCTGTAAGGTCGCCAGGGCGGTATCCCTGGTGAAGTAGTGCAGATGTCCGTACTGGTGTCTCCCCTTAAGGATTGGACTGGCGCGTAATACGGTCTGTACGCTTATTTCGAGTGGAATGTGGAACAGTTTATAGGTTCCTTTGGAGCGAAGCTGCCGCACAAACCCCATATAGTCTTCAACGTGTTCGATTACATCCATACACAACACGAGGTCATAAGGGATATCGATAGTATGGACCAGCAGGTCTTCGCAGAAAAAGTGTAGACGGTCATTCTCGCGTGTTTTACACAGCTCGTAAGCCTGCCGAGAGATTTCGTATCCGTACAACTGGGTTTCTGGCGGAAGTTGAAGCTGAAGCAGACGCAAGATTTCGCCCGCGCCGCAGCCAATCTCACAGAGCGTCATTGGGCTAAGATGGTGTTTTTGCAGCATCTGCACAATATGTTTTGTTTTCCAGGCCGAGTCCTCAACATGGAGGGTGGGATTCTTTTCGATATACTCGCCGCTGAGATAGAGTTCGGACATAGAAGTTATCCCTTATTTTGACACGCCATCTAAATACGCATCAATCGAAAGCACGGACGAGTTTGGCGTTTGCATTTTCTGGTCTAATTGACGATAAGCCACCCGGTTAGATAACCCTGCCTGGAATAACCAGGCCACGGCAGTGGCGATCAACAACCCGGTTTCGCCGGAACTATGGACCAAGACGATGCTGACAAGCACCGCCGCAGAACCAGAGATCACCGTAGTAACGGCCTGTAGGTGGGTCTTTTTTAACGCCTGAAGCAGTTGAATCCCCTGAAGATAAATCGCATCCAATACGCTGATCAGGGCAGCGATGAGCACCATCACGGGCGAGGGGTTGTATCCCTGCGGGAGATCCACTTGAAGTACATAAAGCGCAAAATACAACGCGCCGTAAATGGCTAGAATAAGCGCAATCGAAGCCCACGTGGCAAAACGCAGAATCCGCCTTCCATGCCGGTAATTTTCCGCTCCAAACGCCGCGTTATATTCGGGCAGCAGTGACTCAAACACCGCCCGCGACAGCATCGCCACCGCTGAGTACATCTGGGTCACCAAAACATAGGGTGCAATCTCAGCGAGGGTCAAATACAACAGCCCGATCCACCGCCCGCTCATGTTGATGGCCCACATTGCGATCAGATGGATCGAGGTAGGCAGTGAAAAAAGCAGCGCTTTTGACAGCATCGACCGGTTAAATCGAGCCACCTTAAAATTGCGGAGCCAATAGACCAGCACCACCAGTGCCGTTGAGCCATTACTCAACAGAAAAGCGATCAGCAACCCGTCAAACAGGTCGATAAAACGGAACACCGTTATCAGAAAATAAGTCCCGATCAACCCTACACTTTGCAGCAGCGAAACCACCAGATATAAAAACCCGTTCCCTTTGATCCGCAAGAGAGTACGCCCAAATTCGACCACGATCATGACAATGATGGTGAGGGCGATGAGTCCTTGTATCCCTAAACTTCCCTGAGAAACCGGATCGGATAGCTGCAAGGCCGTTAACGCAATGATAAACAGCAGCGTACCCGATAGCGTCAGTGAGACAGCGCTGGCTAACGAGGTAAAAAGCATCTGCCGTTGTTGTTCGGGGGCGTCATAATCAAAAAAGAGGCGGCTCGGCGCAATATGGAGATTGAGCGATACAATCGGCATACTGAGATAAATAAAGCTCATGAACAAGCCGTATCTTGAAAAATCCTCAGCAGATAAGGTAGCTAACAGGAGCGGCAGGAGAATCAGGCTGGTTGCGCGAGATAGCCCGCTGGCCCCAATATAATAAAAGGCACGCCAAAGAAATTGGCGTTTGGCCTTGTCTTTCCACACGCTAAGCACCCTTGCCCCCCTGGTCATTTCTGGCTCATGATCAAATCCCAAGAGAGCGGGGTTCCGCTTTGGATATCACATGTGGCACACCGGCCCATAATTTCATCTAAATGGCGTGGATGAAGCCCATATCCCGGACGAATCGAGCGTACATTGTTTTTAGTAAATGCTTCGCCAGCTTTTATATCCTGAGTCACAAACAGCGAACGGCGAAAAACACGACTTTCGCGCTCTTTGGGGGTAACCACATAACTTACCTGTCCTAACGCCGCTTCTGTGACCCGTACCGCCGCTACCATCGCTTTAAATTCGTCTGGTTCCAATGAAAAAGCGCTGTCTGGCCCTGGATCGGAGCGCGAAAGGGTAAAATGCTTTTCAATGATACACGCTCCCACCGCCACCGCCGCCACTGGCACAGCCATGCCCAGGGTGTGATCGGACAGCCCGACCGGCACATGAAATGCCTCAGACAGATGGGAAATAGTGCGCAGATTCGCTTCGGAAGGGGGAGCAGGATAGGCACTCGTACATTTAAGCAGCGCCAACTGTTTACAGCCTGCCTCGCGCAGGGTGTGTACTGCCTCATCAATTTCAGCCAGAGTTGCCATGCCGGTAGACATGATTATTGGTTTGCCGGTTTGCGCGACATATTTCAAAAGCGGGAGGTCAACCAGCTCAAACGAGGCAATTTTATAGGCGGGAACATTCATCTTCTCCAAAAAATCCACCGCTGTCGGATCAAACGGTGACGAGAAGAGTTCCATGCCCAGATGATTGGCGACTTCTTTGAGCTTTGGCTGCCATTCCCAGGGGGTATAAGCCTCGCTGTAGAGATCGTAAAGGTTGCGCCCGGCCCAGATCGTCCCAGCGACCTGAAAATATTCATTATGGCAGTTTATGGTGATCGTATCAGGCGTATACGTTTGGATTTTGACCGCATCCGCCCCAGACTGTTTAGCGGCCTCGATAATACGCACCGCCTGGTCAAAATCCTGATGGTGATTTGCCGACATTTCAGCAATGATATAGACCGGCTGGCCGGGTCCAATCGGGCGTTGGCCTATCGAATAATCTTCGCTCATATCGCTTCCAATATCATATGAAAAGCCGGTCGTTCTTTAATCATAACAGGTTCCTGCAAACGATAGCCTGCACCGGCAAAAGCGCGCTGAGAGGCTGTATTGCCCTGTTTGATATAGGCATGAATCAGGGTCACGGGCGTGTTTTCGAACACCTGCTGCGAAGCGAGCGCGATCAGGCTGCGCCCAAAGCCTCTGCCGCGTATCGTATGATCCAGGCTAATCGAAATCGTCGCCTGGTGATCGTCTAACACAAAACGCACCTGTCCTACCGGCTTCCCGATTCCGTTTTCGGCAATAAAAAACAAACTGCGGCTGTCATTCAACTGTTTATCGAACCAGATTACATGGGCGTCCCACGAGATAACCTCGGATGAAAATGATACTGCGCGCACGCCCGGTTCATTTGCCCACTGAAACACCAGCAGGCGATCAGCGGCGCGTGCGGGGCGTAAGTGCAGATAAGGTAACTGCATCGCCCCGGCAACACGTTCAGAACCCAACGAATCGACGAGTTCGCGGCCCCGGCGCTGCATAATCTTGCGCCGGGTTGTATCATGGATCAAATTGGACAGAGTTTCTGCCACTTTTGAAACTGATAGATCAGCGTGCCACCCTAAACTGAGTGCTACCCCCACCGCATCCAACCAGGCAGCGAGCGGCAACTGGTTTTCTGCAAGCACCACCAGGATGGACGGCAGCCCCATGAACGCCAGTTCCCAACACGCGCTGCCGCTGGCGGAAATTACAACATCGGCCCAGGCCATCAGCGCGGGCATATCGGTTACATTCTGTTCTAGCTGGATGGCATGGAGAGCATGGAGGGCATGTTCCGCTTCGGCTTGCAGCGCGGCATAGTGAGGATTAGCCGCCCCAACAATCACCTTTACCTCTAATCCTTCAACAAAAACATCACGAAGCGCCTGGAGTACCCGCAGTGTGACATTATCCGGGTCGCTTCCTCCCATCGTCAGCAGAATTTTGCGGGCCAGGTCGGGCGTCTCGCGGTTCCACTCGCGCCAGGGAAAGAACTCGCGGCGCAGCAGCGCGTAGTGTGTGCCTAGCAGAAGTCGCGTATCTGGCTCCCGGTGAGCGTAGAGACTTTCGGCAGCATGGGGGTTTTGGTTAAGCAGAATATGCGCGTGATACTCAGGCCAGTGGGCGTTGTCGTCAAGCATTAAAAGTCGATATCCCGCCTGGCGGATAGCTTGTTGGTAGGCAGGATCAAAATGATACCCGTCTAAAACGACCCAACAAGGCCGGGCAGGGGATTGGGGGTCAGAAGTTTCACCCAATACAGCCAACGTTTTTTCCAGATCGCGCGGGTCAGGATAGGCTTCTTCTAGCGGGATATAACGAATCCCCTCTCCTGTTAACCGTTGAATCAGCGCCGGGCTGTCAATCTGCCCCATAAACACCGTTGTTCCCCCGTCTGCGATCCATTGTTGCGCCAGGGCCAGGCAGCGCATAACATGCCCCAGCCCAAGTCTACGGGTTCCATCGGCTCTGATGTATAAGTAGGGGCTTAACCTGGATTCCATGTGTCAATATGGGTGTTCAGGCGGGCCAGATCAGGATGCGCCCGGACATAGGTGATCATGTCTGAATAGGGGGCTATCTTTGTGCCGAGATCGAAAAAGTCATACAACTGTCGAATCACCTCAAAATCAACTGGGGTATCCACGGTCCACCGGAGATCAGAATTATCATGCCTATCTACTATATCGCGTGTCAAGAAAAGTTCTGGCTTTTCTGACCGTACCACGACAGTCACATGTTCACGCGCCGGTGAAGACTGCGCCAGGCGGTTGACTCGCAACAAGGTGTCAAAGAAAAAGGCTTCCACATCCAACCCGCGTGGATACGTTCGTTTGATAACATTGCTCACATAATCACATTCAGCGGCATAGTCGTTCAGTTCATCGAGCGCTCTGTCAACAAGCTGAGGATCAATAAGCGGACAATCGGCGGTGATTCGCACTACGGCACCGGCCTGAGCCTGTTGTGCCGCCCCCACATACCGCGCGAGAACATCCGACTCGCTCCCCCGAAACCAGCCAACATTATCCTGGCGCGCCAATTCGATCACCGGGTCATCGGTGGCGTTCGTGGTGGTCGCGATCACGATCTCATCAACCCGCTGGCAGGCTTTAAGCCGCTGCACCTGCTGAGACAACATCGGGCGGCCTGCCAAGTTAAGCAAAACCTTGCCCGGCAGCCGTGTTGAGGTCATACGCGCCTGGATAATCACGACTCTGCGCATGGAAGCCTACTGCTTTTCAAACACGAAATAGGTGACGTCATCCCAACCCTGATCTTGGCTGAGGAAACCTTGCTTGACCAGCTTCAATTGAGGAAACAACTCCTCATACAACCGCCGGTAATTTCTTTTAAAGAGCGCGCCTGTCTGACCCCGATAGGGAACTTCGGCTTTTTCTTCGGCGTAATATTCTCCACATAACACATAGCGCCGGGAGCACCGCACGATTTCAGCCATCACAATAGGCAGCGTACTTTCAGGCTGGTGGATCAAAACGCCCATCGTAAAGACCATATCAAACCAGTTATCACGGAAAGGCAGTTCGCGTGCCGGACTCCAGATGCCGTTTACTTGCGGCAGGTTTTGGTGCAAAAGATCAAGCGACTTCAGGTTGATATCTATCCCGTAGACTTGTTGAGGCGGCAGTTTTTGGGCAATCCAGCCCAGATTAGCCCCCATATTGCATCCCACTTCAAGCACACGCCGGGCGGGGAATTCTTCCAAGATCTCATTCCAAAATGCGGCGCGGACATTCCCGGCAGCCTTATTGCGCTCAACGTAGGCATCCCCGAAATCACCACGCCATAATTCTTCGAGCCGAACAGCTTCGGCTTTAGAGGATTGTTCAGTTGTCATAGCCGCACCTTAAATCCCTGCTCATGCAAATACTGTTTGGCTTCCAAAGGGGTTTGCTGGGTGAAGTGAAAAATACTGGCAGCAGCTACCGCTGCGGCATTACCCTCGTGGAGCGCTTGTGCCATGTGTTCATAACTGCCTGCTCCCCCTGAGGCAATGACAGGGATAGAGACAGCATCGCTCACCTGGCGGATCAACATCAGATCATAACCCGTCATGGTTCCGTCCCGATCAATCGACGTCAATAATATTTCGCCTGCTCCCCGCCGTTCTGCTTCTTGGGCGAGCTGCACCGGCTCTCGACCCGTCGCCGTTGTTCCAGAGTGTGTGAAAACTTCGTAGCGTCCATCGGGGTGGCAGCGAGCATCTATTGAAACGACAACACATTGTGCGCCAAATCGTTCGGATATTTGAGTGATCAGTTCGGGAATTTCAACCGCAGCCGTGTTAATGGCTATTTTATCGGCCCCCACGCGGAGAAGTTTTTGCGCATCGTCTAATGTGCGGATACCGCCACCGACCGTTAGTGGCATAAAACACTCGTCGGCCAAATCATCGACCAGGGCAAAATCAGGGCGTTGTTGTTTCGAGGTTGCGGTGATATCGAGAAAAATAAGCTCATCGACTTCGCGCATATTATAGACTTTGACCGCCTGCATCGCGCTCCCGACGCGCCGCCATGAGTCAAAGCCTATTCCTTTTACAAGCCCCATTTCTTTGAACAACAGGGTTGGCATCACACGTACTTTGAGCATACTCGCCTCAGAGAGCCAAAAAGTTTTTGAGGACCTGGAAACCCGCCTTTTGGCTTTTTTCAGGATGAAACTGTGTCCCAAAAATCCAATCACGGTTGAGCGCAGATACAAATTGACCGCAGTAGGGCGTGTAAGCAAGAATATTGTCCACGTTCCGGCAGCGCAGGTGATAACTATGAACAAAATAGAAATCCTGACCAGACGGAATATGGCTGAAAAGCGGCGATTCGCGGGTGATGAGCACCTCATTCCAGCCAATATGTGGAATTCGAGTATCTTCAACAGTCGCTTCCAGCCGGCAAACTTCTCCTTCAATCCACCCTAATCCCGTTGTGGTATCCCCTTCTTTTCCTACCTCTGCTAGAAGCTGCATTCCTAAACAGATTCCCAAAAACGGGATCTGGTGCTGAAAAACCTGCTCGTGCAATATTTCGTCTAAATGGCGCTCCTTGATGTTGGTGATACCGTCACAAAAAGAGCCCACACCCGGCAAAATAAGGTGTGTAGCTGCCGCAATATCCTTCAACTGATCCGTGAGTATCGGCTGACCGCCACATTCCTCAATCGCACGACCCACCGAATCAATATTGCCCATTCCGTAATCAATGATTGCGACTTTTTTCAAGGATCACCTTACGGATTATCATAGTTAATCTTGGTCAAGTTACCATCCGCATCTTTCACTAGATTACCACGAGAATCACTCACAAACAGCTTTTTATTCGTGAAGCGGTCGCAGATCCGAATGAATTCCTCGATGGTCATATTAATGTCTTTTAGCACCTCATGAATGGGATATCCCAGATAAGTCCAGGGAAACTTGCCATCATGTTTTTTCACTAAAGTGAGCGCATCTTCCCGCGTCAGACGCCCCCGACGAATATGCATACAGGCAAGATCGGTGGCTCGCCCGAAACCATACTTTAAGAATTTGAAGTAGTCATGAATACCGGTTTGAACATTATCGAGATTTTCGTAGTTCACCAACGAACCTTCTATCGCCTGTGGAAACGTTTTGAACCCATGCCCTTGAGCGTACAACGCATTGGTATAACCATCCCAGGGGATAAAATAACCCAGGAACAATCCAGTCACGCCGATGTGGGCAAGTTCTTCGTCGGAAGGGTAGGTATATTGAATGAGATGCCGTTTCTCAATGTTTTCCTGCCCAATTAAATCTGAGACACGCAGCCCCAAAAGCCCCCCAAATTCCTCAAGCCAGCGCCGGGTTAATGTATTGTTCTGCGCCGCTGCGGCTGGTCCGCCATACTCATTTTGAGAGTTTTCTCCCCAGATAATGAGGGGGATGTTCATCTGCACGGCAATGCGCACAGGAATCGTAAAAATCGCCACATGTTCCGGCC
Organism: Chloroflexota bacterium; assembly: GCA_016234525.1. Lineage (GTDB taxonomy): Bacteria > Chloroflexota > Anaerolineae > Aggregatilineales > Aggregatilineaceae > JACRBK01. The sequence continues at coordinate 11,695 of JACRBK010000481.1, read as the reverse complement.
ACGAAATATCGCCCACCTGGGTCAAGGCCAGATGGTTAATCCGGCGACGGACGCGCGGATTGGGAGTTACTTCAATATAATCAACTCCTAACCTTTTCAGGTTTTCGATATTGTAACGGCCAATATCGGAGAGCATGTCGGTTGTTGCCGTAACACACAGCGGATTCATGCCCATTTCGAGCATACGAATCGTCTGAAAATGACTATCTTTTCCACCGCTCACCGGGATAATGCAGTCGTAGTTGGTCCCTGCGTGGTTTCGGTAGCGGTCCAGAATGTTATCCAGTTCTTGCCTACGGGTGGCCCAGTCTACCTCTTTGCGTTGTTCATAGCTGCGACAGGCGCTACAAACCCCTTCCTCATCGATAAAAAGGTCGGGTTTGGTTTCGGGCATCAGACAGCGCTTACAATAATGAATCATAAAATTTCCCCCATAAGACAAAATTCAAGGTGCCGCCCGTTTTTTAGAAGTTGATTTGCTCGCTGCTAACGGGCTAACTTTTGAACAGCCCGGATCACATCGTGTGTGTCATCGTCGGTCATTTGCGGAAAAATGGGAAGCGTAATAAGGCGTTCGTAAGCAGCCTCAGCGACGGGGCATATCCCTGGCGCTGTCCCCATTTGCTGACGATAGTACGGGTGTAAATGGACAGGAATATAATGAACATTCACCCCGATATTCTCGGCACGCAAGGCGGCGAAGATTTCCGCCCGGCTCATATTGAGTTTCTGTAGATCAAACTGGACCATATACAGGTGATAGGCGTGTATGATATCAGGGCGCACCGATAGGAGATTCACATACTCCAGCGGACGGAAAGCGTCATCATAGGTGCGGGCGATCTGCTGTCGTTTGGCAATCGATGCGCCGAGTTTATTAAGCTGGCTGATGCCCAACGCACATTGAAAATCGGTGATCCGGTAGTTGTAACCGAGATCGACCATCTCATAGAAAAAGCCACCACTTTGAGCGCGCTGCCGGTGATCGGTCGTGATGCCATGATTACGAAAAACCCGCATCCGCTGCGCCAGTTCCGGATCGCTGGTGGTCACCAGGCCACCTTCGCCGGTGGTAATATGTTTTACAGGGTGAAAGCTGAAAGTGCTGAGCGTGGCTAACGAACCAACAGGACGCCCGTGATAACTTCCGCCAATGGCATGACAGGCATCTGCGACTAACGCCAGTTGATAACGCTCAGCAATGGCAGACAGGGCATCATAATCACAGGGATGCCCGGCATAATCTACCGCAATAACAGCCTTCGTCTTGGCGGTAATCTTTGCTTCGATCTTCGTCGGGTCGATCAGCAGGGTATCAGGCTCAACATCGACAAAAACGGGCGTGCCGCCCTGGTATAAAACACAGTTTGCACTCGCCGCAAAGGTCATGGGGGTAACGATGACTTCGTCCCCTGGCTTGATGTCGAGCGCATAGATCGCCGCATGAAGGGCCGCTGTACCATTACTGACCGCTACGGCATGACTGGCCCCTGTCAACGCTGTAATTTTCTGTTCAAACTCCCCGACTTTAGGCCCCGTAGTCAACCAATCGGATCGTAGAACTTCAACCACCGCAGCAATATCTTCTTCATCGATACTCTGGCGTCCGTAAGGCAGTAAAGTCTGGCGAACAGGGTTTCCCCCATGAATAGCCAGTTTGGGGTTAGAATGGCTCATTATAATTTCTCGACCAGGGATTGAAGTTCGGGTACGGTTAACCACTGCGCATTGGTAAGGCTGCTGTAAACAAACCCCTCAAGAAGCGGCTTACCCTCCTCCCATTTTCGAGCCTCCCAGCTAGGATCAACAGGTTCGATCACAAACATATCATCTAACTCGACGGTATGCCGGGCTTCATCTTCTCCAACCAATACCTCATGCAGCTTTTCACCCGGACGGATGCCTATTTCATTCACTGCGCAGTTCGGGGCAAGCGCTTCTATCAGATCCATAATGCTCATGCTGGGGATTTTAGGTATAAAAACTTCACCGCCGCGCATTTGCTCGATGCAGCGAATAACAAACCGGGTTCCATGATCAATCGTAAGCCAGAAACGTGTCATACGCCGGTCCGTCAGCGTGATTAAGCCCTGCTCTTTTTGTTTCAAAAATAAGGGAATCACACTGCCGCGACTGCCCAATACATTTCCATACCGTACACAGCTAAAACGGGTCCCTGATGCACCCGAATAAGCGTTACTCTGAATCAGCAGTTTTTCCGCCGCGAGTTTGGTAGCCCCATACAGGTTAACCGGGTTGACCGCTTTATCGGTACTCAAGGCCAAAACGCGATCCACTTCCATATCAATAGCGGCCTCGATCACATTTCGCGCGCCCATGATATTGGTCATGATGGCTTCAATGGGGTTGTATTCGCAGGCAGGGACTTGTTTTAGCGCCGCCGCATGAACCACGATATTGACACCACGCATGGCACGGCGCAGGCGATCCGCGTCCCTTACATCACCAATAAAGTAGCGCAGCGACGGATCATCAAAACCATCGGCGCGCATTTCGTGTTGTTTTAGTTCGTCCCGACTAAAAACAATGAGTTTTTTGGGGTGGTAGTCCCGCAACATAATCTCGACAAATTTTTTACCAAAAGAACCTGTGCCGCCCGTGACGAGGACGACTTGCTCTGACCAATTCATCTCAATAACCCTTTTCGCATAAACCGCCCGCGATTTTTGTGCTATTTGGGCAGCCGGACAAAAATATTCTGCCGCAGACGCTCACGAAAATTTCCCCGGTAGCGCGTATCGTGTTCAAATACATACTTTCGCGCCGCCTGATCCAGCACCACCGACTGCCTGGGATCAAGCCCCTTAAACATCCGGCGAGCATCTCGGATCGCTCGTACTGGCTGGCCCCACAACCCATTGTAGGCCCCTTTTAACAGATAGCCTACAGCCATGACAAACACCTGGCGCGGCGAACGATAATACTTGTAATGCAAATAAAGCGCATTGCGCACCAGATAATAATAACGCTTATCGCTCCAATTAGTACGCGACTCTGGTGATACTTTGTGGCGCACCACCAGGGAAGGTTCATAGCGAATATGATAGCCGAGGGCGATGAGCTGGTAACTGAGGTCAAGTTCTTCCCAGAAAAAAAACAACTGGGAGTCATAACCTTGGGTTTGCGCCCAGGCGCTGCGCCGGATGGCGTGCCCACAGCCTACAAAGCGTGTCGCCGTGAAAGCGCTGGCCCGCTGATCCCATAACTGCCGGGCATAACCCCAATTCAGCCAATCGTCTTGCCCTGTGTAGAAATTTTTGACACGAAAACCAACCGCCGCAAGCTGTGGGTCAGCATCAAACAGGGTGACCGCATGGAGCAGCGTCTGCTCATGTTCAAACACTGCGTCATTATCCAGGCTGACGATAACATCAGCTTGCCCGCGATTATTGCCCTGGTTACGCCCTTCAGCCACGCCGTAATTTTGCCCTAGTTCGACCAGGCGAATCTCACCCCGCTTATGCAGAGGGCGAAGTTCATCCAGCGTCCCGTCATGACTCCCCTGATCCACGATCCAAATAGTCTTATCTACGCCCGTTTGAGCCTGCACATTCGCGATAGTCTCTAAGATGAGTTCCGCCCGATTCCACGACAGAATAACGACATCAACGCTCATCGTTTGGCTGCTCCTCTACAACTTCTGGGAGCGCCGCTAAAAGCTCACGCGCCTCAGGATCATAGGATTCTGCGTCGATAATCGCTTCATAGACGGTGCGCGCATCCTCATATTCTCCGGCGGCTTGATGGCGCAAAGCCAGTTCATACCAGGGAGCAAGTGCATCAAAAGTCACTCGTGGCGTATACCCCAGAGGCAGGATAGGCAGATCAGCCATAATCCCATACTCGACGCGGGCAAATGAATTTCGATAATCATCTAAGATTCGCACGCCATAGGCAAGATACTGGTTTATGGTATCCGCGTCCTCTTCTTCCCATTCAGCCACCTTAGCCAAAACATACCACGCCCAGGGTGATCCTGATTCGCTGAGAAACAACGCGAGCCGGGCCTCTTTGTCTGCCTTGCTAAAGTCGCCTGCTGCCACAGCCCGCTCAGCCGCCACCACATGAGGAGCCACCGCCGGCAGATGTTCCAATGTCAGCCAATAACAGGGGCGGCAGGGCGACGACATCGCGCCATCCGGCCACAGGTTATCAAGGCGTGTTTTTAGATCGCTCCGTTTGTCGGAACTCAGCGCCGCGACGATTTCTCCGGCGGTTTCAATATCTCCCGCATAGACAGCAATATCAAGCGCGATTTCTGGACGGCTGTCCCGGTACTGAGCCACAGCGGCAGCAGGAACCGAGTTACGAACGCTGTCGGGTGGATTTTTCCAAAACGGGGAAGAAGCCAGATAGGGCTGCCAGCGCAGCGCCGCGATCCAGGCATCACGCGCCTGATCAGCAAGGCCGAGCGCTTCATAATACTCACCTAGCTTAAGGTGATAATCGCCCGGTAGGGTGTTCCATTTGATAGCGGTTTGTGCCGCCGCCGCCGCTTCGGTGTACTGTCCGGCTTGCGCAAATAAAACGCTGAGATTAAACCATCCATCCGCCCAAGAGGGGTTTAAGTCCAGGGCGGTTTCATACATTGCAATGGCTTTATCAAGATACGCTTCGGGATCGTCTCCGGCTAATTGTCCCAAAATACTGGCTTCTTGCAGCACATATAACTCCTGCCAGGGATCGTACCGCTGCGCCGTTTGGATCGATTCAAGCGCCTCTGGAAGGCGTTCTGAACCGCTGAGCGCCATCGCCCGCTGGTGATACCACAACCCCACATGCAGAGGCGTGTAGATAATTTGTATCAGCACTAAACCCGCCAGAATCGCGCCGAGTTTGAGCCGCTGCCGGTGGGTCGCCGTTTCCGGGGCAGGAGTCCCTCTATCGCCAGCGGTCACGTAGGCTAACATCACCAGCACCAAAATCATAAGCTGCGTCTGGACGAAATTATCCACCACGTTATGGGCTATGAACGCGATCAACGCGATCAGTATACCTTCTAGCCGATGGCGCCGGTTAGCTGATCCAGACTGCCAACTGCCCCACCAGGTTCGCCCAAAACGTACAATCATCCAAAAAACAGCGAACAGTCCCAGCGTCCCCCCCTCAGCCAGCAAATTAAAGGGCATACTGTGCGCGTGCTGCAAGGGCAAATAGGCATAGGAGCGTTCCCAATGGGAATACCACAGTTTTTCCGCCCCGAAACGGCGCGGCCCCACACCAACCACCGGATGATCCTCAAATATTTCAATGGCGCTGTACCACATATCCAGGCGGGCGACGTTGCTAGGATCAGGCATTTCACGCCCAACAAACAGATAGATTACGGCGCACAGAGCGGTGATCCCACCAACAACCGCCAGCACAACCAGCACACGCGGCGCGAGTAATGGTTGAATAAGTCGAGGAAACCGGGCGCGAATCTGAGGATGTAGTATGACGATCAGTGCCGACATGCCTAACAAAGCGGCAAAACCCAGGTAGCCGCCCCGTGATTGGGTAAATACCAATACGGCGACCAACCCGGCGACGATAATTCTTAATCCCCAGCGCAGATCACGCGCCGGGGCCGTCAATGTGCCCGCCGCCGCCAGCGGAATAAGTAATAAGCAGGCCGCTGCCGTAGAATTATTATAATTCAGCGCCAGCCCCGCCTCGTGAATCACCGGCGGTAACGGACCCTGCCCGACTTCTAGCCAGGATTGCGAGAACTGCGGCAGCACGGACCAGCCCGTATACCAGGCGCTCATCTCTATAGCAGTAAAAGCAACGATCAGCGCGCCAGCAATGAACACACCCTCAAAAATCCACCGCTGATAGATGATGCCGCGCCGCATAAGATCAACAAACAGATAAAACAATAAGATATGTACCCAGATCACCCAGGCGTATTCAAGACTCATGCGGGGTTCGCGGGAGGCCAGCGCGGCTATCGAAAAGGCGACCCCAACCGCTGCTAATGGCCCATCAAACGGGGTAACAGGGAAAGGTCGGCGGCTGCGCCACAAACTGATCAGCCACCCGATGAACAAGAGAACCGCCGCCAGTTGGTGAACCATGCGCAGATAGGGGATATGCTCAACCACCCCACCAACAATCACGCTGTAGACAATCAATAAAATGATGAGGAAGCGAGCGACTTGGAGACGCATAGACTGGCCTTGAGCGCTAGTTAAAAACGTTCAAGCCGCTCTCGTAGAATGAAGATTTCCTCATTCAACAAGAAACAAGCATGAACAACATCTACATTGTAACAGCATTCAATCGAGTGGCAACCGACTCGCCGCCCCGTAGGACGCGGAAAATACATCCCCAGTCGTTTTCCTGATTATTCCACGAATCCGCCTAGATCATTGCAACGCCATTATCTATAAAACCTCCCCAACCATCAGATCGGCTGAGGGAGATTCCTTTCTCAGCAGTCAAAGAAGAAGAGATAAAATCAGAGAAGATCAGAGGAGATCTCCCCGTATCACAGCTATAATAAACTTCAAACGGGCTTCTTATAAAGATTCGATAATCTGTTAATGTTCTTCTTGCACAGCGCATTTATAGTAGGGGCAGTTTTAGCGGATAACACAAGTTGAGTACTAAATTGCTGAGGAGGTATTCCTATGTCTAAAATCTCTCGTTGGGATCCGGTACGTGATATGATCACCATGCGCCAGGCGATGGACCGCATGTTGGATGATGCGTTCACGCGTGGCAGCGAAACACGTGGGACCGGCGCATGGCTGCTGCCGATGGATGCGTATATCACCGATGATGCGATTGTCATTCGCGCCGATGTCCCTGGCATCAAGCCCGAAGAACTGGAAATCACCCTGGAAGGGGATACCCTGATCATTCGCGGCGAGATCAAACATGAAGAAGCGGAAAATCGGAAGTATGTCTTGCTCGAACGTCCGACTGGCAAATTCGAGCGCACGCTGAGTATCAACACCCCGATTGATCATGAACAGGTCGAAGCGGCCTTTAAAGACGGTGTTCTGACGCTGACCCTGCCCAAAGCCGAAGCCGTCAAACCGCGCCAGATCGCGGTCAGGAGCAACTAAAGACACCCCGGCAAGCCACTAAACATTTAGAGTACAGGAGGAACATCCCCTGTACTCTTTTTATTTTTCGCCGCCGTTGCCTCCTCTCGATTACAATCCCTCACGTTTTGAGTTAGATTCCGCACCAGAGAGAGACATAATGCTGGTTCCACGTAATGTCCGTTTGTTAAGCTGGTTCAACTTCCTGCTGGATTTTCGCCCCTATGCCCCCATCGCGATCCTGTATTTTTCGCAGGTCTCCGGCTCCTACGCGCTGGGAATGAGCATCTTCTCAGCGGCGACGGTGGCACAATCGCTGTTTGAAGTGCCGACCGGGATATTCTCCGACCTGATAGGCCGCAAAAAAACCATCGTATGCGGCGCCGCCGCCAGCGTGTTTTCGCTGCTATTTTATGCCATTGGCTCGCTGTATGTGGCGCTGCTGATCGGGGCGATCTTCGAAGGACTGGCGCGCGCCTTCTACAGCGGCAACAATGACGCTTTTTTACATGACACCCTGGCCGAAACCGGGCAGCGCGACTCCTATCAGGAATGGAAAGGCAAAACTACCGCCATGTTCCAGGTGGGATTAGCGATCTCAGCGGTGATCGGTAGCTTGTTGGCGGCGATCTCCTTCCAGGCGGTGATGTGGGTGTCGGTGATCCCGATGATGCTGGCGCTGCTGGTCAGTTTGCGTTTTTCCGAGCCGCGCACGCACACCCCCCAGGATTTGAATCCCTATGCTCACCTGCGCCAGTCCTTTAAAAACACCGTGCAGAATCCCCGGCTGCTCAAATTGAGCGCGGCCTCGATCCTCGGTTGGGCGATTGGCGAGTCGGCGTGGTTGTTCCGTTCGGCGTTTATCGTCACACTGTGGCCAGTGTGGGCGATTGGTTTTGCGCAGATGCTCGCTAACGCCGGGGCCGCCGCCGGGTTCTATTTCGCCGGGCGTATTATCAAACGGTTTGGCGAATACCGGCTGTTAGTGGGCGGCATGACGTTTAGCGAGGTGGTCAACCTGTTTTGTGTGCTGGTGCCGACGGTCTTTTCCCCGGCGCTGATGTCGCTCAATTCCGTCTTTTTCGGCGTGAACAGCACCGCCATCAGTGGGTTGATGCAGCACGAATTCACTGATGAACAACGCGCCACGATGGGATCCCTCAACAGTTTTGCGGGGGCGCTCGTTTTCGCTGCTTTTTCGTTTTTCATGGGCGGGCTGGCCGATCAGTTCGGCGTAATCCCGGCGCTGTTGTGTTCAACGCTGCTGTTTTTCGTGCCGGTCAGCCTGTACCGTTGGACGCTGCGCCCCTCCACAGCATCAACCCCAGCATAACAACATAAACCACCGGGGATAGTACTGGCGCGGCACTATCCCCGAACCCCTATCACGGTTAAAATAGACCCCGGAGGTAACGAAAATGCGACGTTGCTTATTGGTTTTACTGATCATTACCCTGGCGATCACTTTGGCCGCGTGCGGTGACGACGAAAAGCCCGCCCCGCCGACGGCGACCTTTACGGCGCTGCCCCCGACTCTGCCGCCGACAACGCCGACGCCAACTCCGCTGGCGGTCCCTGAGGAAAATACCGATCCTTTGTCGCGCGCGCTGATCCGCGTGGTACAGGCCAGCCCTGAGCTTCCCCCGGTGAATATTTACCTGGGCGGGGCTGACATCGGGCGCGGCTTTACGCCGGGCATGTACCACACTGCTCCACTGTCATTCGCGGCGGGGACGTATGTGCTGCGCGTGGTGCCAGCCGGTCAGAATCCCGACGAAGGCACACCGATGCTGTCCCGGCAGATCGAACTGCTCGCGGGGCAAAGTGTGGTCGCGGTGATCACCGGCCCGGCGAACGCGCTGGAGTTGGTGCAGTCGCAAGAAGCGCTTGCCACTCTGGGCGCGGGGATCAGCCGCTTGAGCGTGATCCATGCCGTGCCGCGCGGCGACGTGTTTAATCTACAAGAGACTAACCGTAATGTTTTGCGCGAAGTCGATTATGGCGTGACCGGCGGCCCGGTGGAGATAGCCGAAGGCAAACACGACTTTACTTTCGCCAGCGGCACTGAAACTCTGGCCGCGCTGAACATTGACCTGATCGAGAAAAATGCTTATACCGTCGTGTTGTATGGCAGCGTCGGCAATTACCAGACGCTCAATTTCCGCAGCCGGGTGAATGACGAAACCCAGGTCCGCGTCATTCACGCCTCGCCAGACCTGCCCGCCGTCGATGTGTATTTGGGCGATACCCGCCTGGGCGAAAATGTAACCTACCGCAGCGCGGGTGAATGGGCCGGATTCCCCTCCCTGCCGTACCAACTGCGCCTCATGCCTGCCGGGGTGACTGAGGGTGATCCGATTATCCAACAGCAGGTCACGCTCAGCCCAGATCAAAACCTGAGCCTGGTGTTGTTCGGCCCGGCCAGCCAACTCCGCATCGAAGATGTGGCCGAAGACCTGCGCCCAACGGCAGCGGATCGCGCCCGCCTGACCTTTATGCTGGCCGCTGTGGGCGTAGAATCGACCATGATTAACAATATCGGCGGCGAACTCCCCGGTTTGGACCCGGTGCGATATGGATCGTCGGAACAGATTCCCGATTATCCAGCCAGCATGACGGGCTTTATCTTTAGAGCGGGCGATAACAGCCGCGATATTGATCGGATCAACGAGCGCGAATGGCTCGCGGGATCGGCTTATCTGGTGGTGATCACCGGCTATCCTGACACTGAAGCGGCGGTCTTTGCCACTGAGGTCGGGACGACAGACGGGAGTCAGGCCGTTGAATCTGCAACGGGCGGTCCACTGTTTGAGTTACGGCTGATGAATATGCTGCCCGATCAATCTCCGGTGAGTTTAATCGTCGATAACCAGCCGGTGTTTGATGAAGTCGTGGGGGGTGCGGGGACAGACTATCACTTATTCACACCCAAACCTCAACATTTTCTGATCAGCGCGTTCGATACGGGCGCACCGATTATTGAGGAGACGATCTCGTTTCCCGATACGACGCTGCCTTCGCGCTACACCCTGTTTGTCTACCGTGACCAGGGCGACGCGCGCTATGTGCTGGCCTCGGATTCCGACTTTTTGCTGGGGGATGGACAGGCCCGGCTGCGCGTTTTCCATGTGGTAACGGGCAAAGGCGCGCTGCAAATACTGCGAAAAATCCCGGAACTGCAATTTAACGAGGACAGCGCACCAGCCGTTCCTAACCCCGAAGAACCGCCCACCGCCACGCCGGTCCCGTTTGCGGCGCTGATTGACCGGGTGGAGTACGGGCGGCCCATTGAACCGCAGGTGATCCTGGCGCAAACCTATACCCTTCGGATTCAAGAGTCCGACACGGGCGAGGTGCTGCTGGATATTCCCGACGTGGTATTCGACGAACTGACGACGTATGATCTGCTGCTGCTGCCCGATGCCAGCGGTCTGGGAATCAATCCAGTGTTGATCGCCCTGCCGAAATAACCCTGTCAGGCGGACGGTGGAAAGTCAGAGCCTGCCGTCCGCCTTTCGTCCTTTCCCCTGTTCCCCTGTTTTGATATAATCGCCCCCGTTTGTATGCGAAGGGAGAGAACGACGTGCGCGTATTTATCACTGGCGCTGGCGGATTCGCGGGTGGGCATCTGGTAGATCACCTGCTGGCCGAACCTGATACAACGATCTATGCGGCTGTTTTTTTGCCCCCCGGTCAGAATCCCCGGTTAGATAAACGGCCTGTGACCCAGATTCAAGCCGATCTGCGCGAGGCCGCCGCTGTGCGTTCCGCGCTGGACCGGGCGCAGCCGGACATTGTGATTCATCTGGCGGCGCTGGCCCATGTCGGCAAATCTTTTGATAACCCCTGGGAAACGCTGGAAAATAATATTTTGGTCCAGGTCAATCTGCTCGAAAGTATTCGCCAACTGAATCTCCACCCGCGTATTTTGGTGGTGAGTTCGGCGGAAATTTACGGTTCCGGCAAAGCCGATACGACCCCGCCCAACGAAGATCACTTCTTCGCCCCGACGAACCCCTACAGCGTGAGCAAAGTCACGCAAGACATGCTCGGTTTGCAGTATTTTTTGGCACACCGCATGAGCATCATTCGCGCCCGCCCCTTTAACCACATCGGGCCGGGCCAGGGAGCCGGATTCGCAGCGGCGGACTTCGCCAGCCAGATCGCGGCGATTGAAGCCGGGCAGCGCGAACCCGCGATGTATGTCGGCAACCTGACTGCCGAGCGCGATTTTACCGACGTGCGTGACGTCGTGCGGGCCTATTGGCTGATGGTCACGCAGGGCGAACCGGGCGAAGCGTATAACATTTGCAGCGGAAAAGGTTACAGCATCCAACACCTGTTGGATACCCTGCTGAGTTACAGCACCGCGCAGATCGAAGTCCGTCACGACCCGGCGTTGATGCGCCCGGTGGATGTGCCGCGCCGCGTGGGAGATGCCTCCAAACTGCGGCAGCGTACCGGCTGGGAACCGATTATCCCCTTTGAACAAAGTCTATTGGATATTTTAAACGACTGGCGTCAGCGTTTCGGGCTTTCTCCCCGCGCTGGTCAGGATTAAGGAGCGAAGGAGATTATGGCGAAACGCGCATTGATTACCGGAATCACCGGCCAGGATGGATCGTATCTGGCGGAATTTT
>JACRBK010000493.1 GCA_016234525.1 Chloroflexota bacterium | reverse complement strand
AGCAGATCGACCAGCGGCATTTCGCTCAACTGGTAAATACTCGCCCCTGCCAACGTCACCGCCAGATATTCAGGCCGGAGCCGTGCGCCGCCGCAAGCCGGACACACTTCGGTTTGGGTATAGGTGCCACCGACATCCCAATCACGAATCCAGCCGTAGAAACCCGGAAAAGCCTCCTGACGTGTGGACACCTGCCCCTTTCGATTTTCGTAATTCACCCGGAACAGTTCATCGCCGCCGAACAAAAAGATACGCCGGGCCTCGTCGGACATTTCGTTCCAGGGGGTGCGGTCGGGATCAAAGCCGTAACGCTCAGCCAGGGCGCGCACCAGGTAATACCCCCCGTTGTACGGTTTGCCCAGGTATCCCTGGGGGAAAAAACCGGGCGAATACATCGCTCCCGCGCACAGGGGTTTTTCCGGATGAATGATCAGTTTTTCCGGAGTGGGCATTTGCCGCGATCCTACCCCGTTGCACGTTAAACAGGCCGCAGAATAGGTCGTAGACGAAAAATGCCGGGCGCTCGCTGTGAGGGCTGTCGCGCCACATTGTGGGCAGTGCCAACCCTCACCGCGCTCCATTTCTGCGCCGCACAACAGGCAGCTACGCCGACCCATGACGGCGAGCAGTACGGATAAATGATGAACGATTTCGGTGGCCGTACCAACGGTCGCCCGCCGGTTGTAGAGGGCGCGGGCCGGCGTGATCGACACCGAGACTCCCAACCCGCTTACCGAACCGACCTGCGCTTCCGGCCCTTCACGTGTGCTCTGGCGCTCATAGACCGAAAGCATTTCGAGAAAGCGGCGGCGCGCTTCTGCTTCGAGAATATCGCTCACCAGGCTGGATTTGCCCGATCCTGAAACCCCGGTGACGACCGTCAGCGCCGATTTAGGAAAATCGACATCGACACCTTTAAGATTGTGGGCGCGAGCATCCCGCACCGCAATCACGGGTTTCCTGCCGCCCACCGCAGGGGCGGGTACTGAACGTGGTCGAACAGCATCTTCTTCTCGCAATGCACGACCAGTGACAGACTCCGGGATATCGATCAAACCGGCGGGCGGCCCGGCATAGATCAACTGCCCGCCATCCGGTCCAGCGCCCGGTCCCAGGTCCACCACCCAGTCTGCCGCCCGGATCACGTCCGTATGGTGTTCGACTACCACCATCGTTGCCCCGGCCTGTACCAACCGGTCGAGCACGGCCAGCAGGCCCGCCAAATCTTGTGGATGTAAGCCAGTGGTGGGTTCATCCAGCACCAACAGTTGGCTGCTGAGGGATCGCATACCGAGATACTTGGCGAGTTTGACGCGCTGCGCCTCACCGCCGGATAACGTGGGCGAAGGCTGGCCCAGCGAAAGATAACTCAACCCCACGTCACACAAGGCGTGTAACAGCCGGATCGCTCCCTGGCGATCTTTGGCGGGCCGGGTCTCCATGCCCGTCTGAAACAAGTCAAGCACGTCGTGGAGGTTAAGCCGGTAGAAGTCCGCGATAGAAAGTTGGCAGTCACCAAACGTGACGCGCTGCGCCAAAACTTCGTCTGAAAAACGCAGCCCCTCGCACGCAGAGCACGGCATCCACGTCGAAGGCAGGTAACGCATCGTCACTTCGACTGCCCCAAGGCCGTTACACACGGGACACGCGCCTTCAGGACGGTTAAACGAAAAATGCGACGCTGACAGCCCCGTTTCTGCTGCAAAATGATCGCGGATGATATCGGCCAGCCCGGTATAAGTCGCAGGATTCGAGCGAGGGTTATGTCCAATAGGGTTTTGATCCACCCAGACCGGTTTGAGCAGCGGCCCCTCTATTGACTCGCATCCGATAGCAGCCCCTTCGCGTAGAGATGCCACCAGCACATCTTCGACAAATGTGCTTTTGCCAGACCCCGACACGCCGGTAATGACGGTCAGACCGCCGAGCACCAGCGGAATATCGATCCGCCTGAGGTTGCGTAAAAACGCGCCCCGGACGACCAGAAAAGCGTCTGGGCGTCCATCTGCGGATCGCCGATCAGGCAGCGACACCCGTTCTCGCAGACTGAAAAAACGCCCGGTTGGGGTATCCGCCTGCCACAGTTCAGCAGGCGTGCCAGAGAAAACCACCTGTCCCCCATTCGTGCCAGCGCCTGGACCCAAATCCACCGCCTGATCAGCCTCCGCTGCAGCGATTCGGTCATGCTCGACGTAGATCACCGGCCCGGCAAGCTGGCGAAAAACGCTCAATAACCGGCCAATATCTGCGGGGTGCTGGCCGATGGTCGGTTCATCCAACACATAGAGCATATCTTCCAGGCGGCTGCTCAGCGCAACGGCAAGGCGCACGCGCTGAGCTTCGCCGCGAGACAGGGTCGGTGTGCTGCGGTTCAGCGATATATAACCCAGGCCGACATTTTTTGACGCTTCCAAACGGCGTTCGATTTCAGAAAACAGCCGGTTTGCCGTGACCGGTCGCTCCACTTGATCAAAGAGTTCGGTGGCTTTTTCCACTGAATAAGCCAGCAAATCCGTCAGCCGCAGCCCGCCCCAGCGCACATGCGCCGCCAGTGGGTGCAGCCCCGTGCTGTCGCACGATGCGCAGCCTTCCCCGCTGCAATGCGGACATGGCCGGTGAAAATAGGTAGGCTGAATATCGCTAAACCAGGAGCCGCATGACGTGCAGACCGGCGCACGCGCGAACGTCACATGTTCATCACCCTGTTGAACGGCCACCGCATACGCGCCTAACCCGGCAATATGTTGGACCGCTTCGCGCGCTTCGCCCGCATGGACCGCGCCGTCAAGGCGAGCCAACGCGACCTCAATCGTGTGCGGCTGCGCTGGGTCTAGCCCGGTCATGGACCAGAGCCGCCCATCGACGCGCAGATTTTCTGCGCCATATTTCCCGGCAAGCAGTTCTAACAGGGTATGGTGGCTGCCCGAAGACCGGTATACCAGCGGCGCATACACAGTAACTGCCCCGCGCTGTGCCAGCGCGACGATACGCGCGACGATTTCATCCTCGGTTAGAATGACGAGCGATGTGCCGCAAACCGGGCAGT
>JACRBK010000080.1 GCA_016234525.1 Chloroflexota bacterium | reverse complement strand
TTGCCGCTGGTTTCAACTAGCCGCACCGCATCCCGCTTGAACTCTTCAGTATAACTGGGTGATGTCTTATTCATGTTGGATCTCCTCAATTTAGTGTAACCCTCTCGCTGTCTTCCCTCCACTAAATCGGGTCAATCCCAGACTGTCCAAGATGCGGTCCTGATGACGAAACTGAAAGCCGGGACCGGGGCGCCACGAAAGAATTAGGGGAAATCATCCAGATCGTGCAGCCCAAAACGGTTCTCAAATGGCATCGCGAACTGGTGCGCCGAAAATGGACCCAACAAAAGAAAAACAGCGGCGGTCGACCACGTACCGCACGGAAGATCGAGGAATTGGTTTTGCGCCTGGCACGCGAGAACGACTGGGGCAATGGCAGGATCGAAGGCGAACTCATCAAGCTGAGATACGAGATCAGTGACGAAACCGTTGCCAACATTCTCAAACGAGACGCGATTTCACCATCTCCCGAACGACGCCCTTCCCTCAGTTAGCATCATCTTATGACGCATTACAAAGATCAGATCCTCGCTTGCGTCCAACCATCACAAACACTCCTTAGAATTCAAACTGACATGCCTCATTTTTCCTTTTTGGTACCTTTGTTTCGTCAAGGTTGTAGACCTTTTAGGCTTCGGTTGGATTTATCAACGCTTTAGGTCAACCGTGTTCCTGCCGGTCAGGACATAAGTACCCCGCTATCACAGTAAGATTCGCGTGAATCCCTCGGTTTTACTCATGAGGTCAGGGAAGTTTTATTCCATTATCACCAGTACGGGTCCATGTTATCCACGATCGTGGGTCAAGTGAGTTTCATAGAGAGGTTCTAATGAACATCAGCAAGAAAACTTTAGCCTTAATCTTCTCCATCGTGATTATCATCATTACACTTGCCGCGCTGGCCAGCCCAGCCCTGGCTCTGAACGGGGACACCAAGCCTACCAAGACGCCCAAACCGCCCAGCGAAGATCACGGGAATGGCCCTAAAGACTCACCGGGCAACGGAGCAGGCGGCGATAATGCGCAACTGCCGCCGGAAGAGACTTCGGAAACGGGCGGCAGCGACACTCAGCAGCAGGGAACTCCTGTGGCGGGTGCGCCCAGCAGCGGTGGAGTAACGCCGATTTTGATCGAAGGGAATGCTAGCTGCGGCGCACTGGGATATGGCGACAGTGAGTTCAAAATTGAGCCGCCCAACGGGGGCACCTATACAGTCAATGGCTCGGACACTGTCACAGTATCCACCAACGGAGCCTATTTCGACTGGACTTCCACCATCGGAATCGCAGCCGTCTTTGTGAAAGGTGGACCGGTGGGCAACCTCTACGCTTACAGCCCTGAGTCATTTGGGGACGGCAGCCTGCACTCTCCCATAAACCCCAACACGGGCGAGCCGTACGGTCTAAGCCATATCTCATTCTGCTACAACACAGCGATGCAATACGCCCTGACCGTCACCAAAGATGCCTACACGACGTTTACTCGTGCCCATGAATGGTCGATTGCCAAGTCAGCGTCTCCGAATGTTTGGTCTCTGGCTGGCGGCGAGAGCGGCACTACGGTCTATACGGTCAGCGTGACGCACCTGACCTCGTATAATAGCGATTGGGCTGTGAGCGGCAATATCTGGATCACCAACCCATCGCCATCAGATGTTACCCTGACCGGCGTAATCGACGATGTCGCCGGGGTTCCGGCAAGTGTCAACTGCCCATCCATGACGGTCCCTGGCGGGGGCACATTAGTTTGTACTTACTATGCCGCCCTTCCTGACGGCACGAACCGCACTAACACGGTCACAGTCACAACAGCAGGCCCTGTGGGTGGGGGCAGCGCAACCGCCAGCATGATCTTTGGCGCACCGACAACCTCTATCAATGGCACTATCGACGTGCAAGACAGCAATGGCGGATTTTGGACGTTCAGTGACAGCGGCTCAGTGTCCTATGACCGCACCTTCTCCTGCCCGGCGGATCAGGGTACTCACGAGAACATCGCCACCATCCTCCAAACCAATCAGTCAGCAGACGCGGCGGTCAATGTCGAATGCACCACGGACATCGTCCGCAAAGACGCCGTGACATCGTTCACCCGCGCGTACCAATGGGGAATTCTCAAATCAGTCGCGCCGGATACCTGGAACCTGTTTCGAGGGGACAGCGGCACCTCGACTTACACGATCTCACTGACGCGCACTGGCTACGAGGACAGCGGTTGGGCCGTCAGTGGACATATCTGGATCACCAATCCTAATTCCGTCCCGGCAGAACTCACCGAAGTGATGGATCTCATCTCGCCAGATATTGTGGCAGCAGTAGATTGCGGCATTGATCTGCCCTACCTGTTAGCACCCGGCGAAACCCTGACCTGCACCTACAATACCCCCCTGCCGGATGGATCGTCGCGTACCAATACGGCTACCGTCACACTTGATGGGGGTACGTACTCCACCACAGTTGATGTGATTTTTGGCGGGCCGACTTCCGAAGTCAATGGCACAGTAGAGGTTGATGACAGCAACGGCCTCTCATGGACGTTCAGCGACAGCGGCTCGGTTTCGTATGATCGCACCTTCACCTGTGATGGAGACCAGGGTTCGCACGGCAACGAGGCCGTCATTGCCCAGACCGGACAGGCCAGCGATGCCCTCGTCAATGTGAACTGCTTCGCTCTCGACGTGGTCAAAGATACTTCGACCTCGACAGAGCGGCGCTGGCATTGGCTGATCGACAAAACCGGCGATCAAACCGCACTGACTCTGCCTGTCGGAGATCAATCCCTGGTGAACTACCAAGTGGTGGTAAATGCAGCACCACAGGACAATATCTGGACAGTGAGCGGCACAATTTGGGTCGCCAACTCAACCCCGCTGCCCGCTCTACTCAACGGTGTCTCGGACGTAGTCTCAGGCGGGTTCCCGGCTGCGGTGAACTGCGGTGTAGATTTCCCGTATCTGCTGGCTCCGGGCGAGACGTTGATCTGCACCTACAATGCGACGCTGCCGGATAGTACAGAGCGCGTAAACACAGCGACGGCCACCTTGCAAAATACGCCGGGAGGCACAACCGATTTCTCTGGCAGTGCGACCGTGGATTTCTCTGATGCTCTTCCAAATGAAGTGGATGAGTGTGTCATCGTCAGTGATGACCGTTTGGGATCACTCGGCATAGTCTGCGCCGAAGATATACCTCAAACCTTCAGCTACACCCTGCCGGTCGGTCCTTACGATGTGTGCGGTTCCTACTCGTTTGCCAACACGGCTTCGTTCGTGACTAACGATACCGGGACGTCTGGCAGCGATACCTGGACGGTAGGTGTCACTGTGCCGTGCGGCGGGCAGGGATGCACGTCGACCCCTGGCTATTGGAAAAATCATTCGCAGTACGGCCCGGCTCGCTACGACGATACCTGGGCGCTAATCGGCGAGGATACGCCCTTCTTCCTGAGCGGTCAGAGCTGGTTCCAGGTTCTATCTACACCATCGGCTGACGGAAACGCATACTACATCCTGGCGCGTGCCTATATCGCGGCTTATCTCAATGTACTGGCCGGGGCTGACGCTTCAGCGGTAGCAGCGCAAATCACCCACGCGGAAGAACTCTTCGCCATCTACACCCCCACCGACAGTCTGTCGGGTGCGGTGCGAGCGGACTTCATCAGCACGGCCAATACACTTGATCAATACAACAACGGGCTGATCGGTCCGGGACACTGCGAAGGATAATTGTTTTCCCCTCGCCTGATTTATGTTCCAGCGGTACTGAATTTCCTCAGTACCGCTGGAGCGTTTTTATGGATCAACTCACCTGTTGTGTGGGCTGTGTAACTGCATTATGCTCCTGAATTTTTTCGGCTCCGTTCAGGGTGTGCCTGCAAGAGTCTCGTTGAAATATTGTCGAACTGTTGACGGTCTTACAACTATACGCGCGACATTATTTTGTGGAGAAGTTCGATGAACCGACGACGGTCACTCGTAATCATCACGATTCTCAGTATTTTCCTCCTCTTATTGGTAGAACAATCATCTGCGGCGGTCTCTGGGGGGGTCACAGATCGCCTTTCTATCGCCACGGGAGGAACCCAGGCAAACAATGTTTCAAGAGATCCTGCTTTTTCAGCGGATGGACGTTATATCGCATTCCAAACAACGGCTACCAACCTGGGCAGCACAGTGCCGGGCGGGTTAATTTATATTCGAGATCGAAACACGCGCCAAACCATCCTCGTCTCAGTAGCGACCGATGGCAAGACAGGCGCGGGTGGATCTTCTCGGCCCGCGATTTCTGCCGATGGGCGTTTCGTGTCATTCTCATCCGTGAGTCCCAACATTGTACTCAGCGACACGAACGGAACCGGGGACATTTTTGTTCGAGATCGACAACTCAACCAGACCTACCGAGTCTCGGTCGCGACTGATGGAACTCAGGGTAATGGTGAATCAACACTCAGCGCCATTTCCGCCGATGGGCGTTATGTTGTTTTTGGGTCTAATGCCAGTAATCTGGTTCTTAACGACACCAATGGGTGTTGGGATGTGTTTATACGCGATCTGCAAACTGGCGTAACCTCAAGAGTATCGGTTGACTCCGGCGCATCTCAGGCTAATTCATCATCAACCAACCCATCGATTTCAGCCAATGGCCGTTTCATCATCTACGAATCAACCGCCAGCAATTTAGTAACGAACGACACCAATAACAGCAAGGATATTTTTGTATACGACAAAGATACGGCACAAACCAGCCGTGTCTCCCTTGCTTCAGATAATTCGCAAACCTCATCTGGCGAAAGCTCCTCAGCCGTGATTTCAGGGGACGGGCGATATGTCACATTCTATTCAACCGCTGCCAATCTCGTGGCAAATGATACCAACGGATTGGGCGACATCTTTTTACGGGATCGGCAAACAAGCCAAACCGCCCGTATTTCTGTCGCAACAGATGGCTCACAAGCCAATAACGTGTCAGAAGACCCTGCAATTTCCACCGATGGGCGTTTTATCGTATTTCGGTCACTGGCAGCCAATCTCGTTCCAGACGATACCAATAACGTCGCTGATGTATTTCTTTATGACCAGCAGACCCTACCATTGACCCGAATCTCGGTCAAGATAGGTGGTATTCAAAGTAATGGAGCGGCGGCATATCGCCCGGCTCTTTCGCCAGATGGACGCTACATTGCTTTTACCTCTGCGGCGACAGATTTGGTTACCGGGGATACCAATAGCAAGGAAGACATCTTCCTCTATGACCGCACGCCCGCAACCACTACCCTGGTTGCACCCGGTATCGGGACGATCACAAAAGACACCACACCAACCTTCAGTTGGTCGTCTGTAACCGGCGTAACAAAGTATCAGATTCAGGTGGACAACAATTCTGACTTCTCCAGTCCTAATCTAAATCCGCAAGTGAGCACAACGACATACACACCCGGAACAGGTTTGGCGAACGGCCCATATTGGTGGCATGTTAAAGTCCAGTATGTCAGCGGAGTGTGGGGAGATTGGAGCGACACCTGGACATTTACAATTGATACTGTCAAACCGCCTCTCCCTATCCTGCTTCTGCCTGCCACCAAAAGCACCGAACTCACCAGCCAGCCTACCTTTGACTGGAGCGATGCTGCGGAAGCCGTCCGCTATGATATTCAAGTAGACAATAACTCGGACTTCTCAAGCCCACTTTTTACCAATCCAGCGATCCCGTCACAATACACGCCAGATCCGGGTATAAATGATGGGGTGTACTATTGGCGGGTACGGTCGGTGGATGCGGCGGGTAATGTGAGTTCGTGGACTGCTGGGTGGAATATTCGCATTAATGCGGTCCCCACGCCCACCCCAGAACTGAATACGCCTGTCGAAGGGGGATTGACTAACAAGGCGAATCCAGTCTTCACCTGGCTGGCGGCGGTAGGTGTGAAAAGCTACCGGATCCAGGTGGACAATGAAGTCACCTTC
>JACRBK010000492.1 GCA_016234525.1 Chloroflexota bacterium | reverse complement strand
TGGACCGGTCGCAACCTCATTGCTGCGAAATTACCACGTGAAGCCCGTTTGATTCGAGGTTGGACGCAAGATCCCTACTCGATGATGGCTGGTCTCGACAAAAGTTTCCACGCCGCGCTGATGATCGGTTACCATTCGCGCGCTGCTTCTGATTCCTCGCCCCTGGCCCATACACTCACGGGTCGCGTTGTTCACCTCAAAATCAATGACCGCTACGCGGCAGAGTTCCTCATTAATGCCTATACCGCAGGCTGGCTGCGTGTGCCGGTGGTCTTTCTCTCTGGTGATGCCGGGATCTGCGAGGATGCCAGGGCATTTTTGCCCGACCTGACCTCCGTCGCAGTTATGGAGGGTTTAGGGGAAGCCACCAACAGCATCCACCCCACACTCGCCATCGAACGTATCCGCAGCCGTGTTGAAATAGCGCTCAAGGGGGATATTACCCGCTGCCTTGTCCCTATGCCTGCTCACTTTCTTGTTGAAGTGAACTACCGGGTACATTCTCAGGCGCGCCAGGCCAGCTTCTTCCCTAATGCTCGCCTCATTGAGCCTCACATTGTGCAGTTTGAGGCAGATGACTACTTTGAAGTGCTGCGGTTTTTCATGTTCGGTATTTCGATGACGGGCGGCTGAAAACAACACGAAAACTGGCGCTCTCGCGTGAGAGTGTAACAAGATCAGATTCCTGTGATTCTTATTATGTTGTCCACTTTCACGATACGCAGGTGCAGCCGCCGCACTGTATTCACGGTGTGAGACTGCACCTGCCGTTTTCTGAGTGTTCACATCTATCGTCGATACGGCTACCCTACCCTGCCCCGCTTCACACTAACAAGCCCATCTATCCCTCGTGCTTCAAATAGTATAGTAATCTCGCAACTTTAGGATAGGTCGGCAGTGGGCAAAAATAGCACAGCCCCAAAAACAGATATATGTTGTTTGAGTCAAAAACAGATTGATATAATTTACTAATGTTTTTATTTCACAAATAGAAGACTGTAGAGGAGTTGTCGATGACGGTACCTACCAATGCTCAACCTCCGAACCCAGCGGAGTCATTGTCTGATCTACCGCTGCGCAGTTCGCAGGAAATTCAGGGCAACATATTGGCTGGATTTAGTAAGGATCACCAGCTCTTCATTTTTCTACGCTTTGGCCCCGACCGTGCCGCCAACCGCGCTTATCTGGATGCTTTGTGGCCCCGCATTGCGACCACTGAACAGGTCGCCAATTTTAACGCCCAGTTCAGCGCTGCTCGCCAGCGGCGCGGCGGCGATGATCCACTCAACTTGAAAGCGGTATGGGTCAATGTAGGACTGACTGCGCACGGTCTCTTGGCTGTTGCGCCAGGACTGGATTCCGATCTGGATCGTTTTTTCGCTTACAAACAAGGACCAGGACCGCGCGCGCAGGCACTTAATGACATTGGGCCGAGCGCCCCAACGCGCTGGGTGTTCGGCGCATCATCGCAACCTTTGGTCGATGTGCTGTTGACAATTGCTGCCGACGAGCCAGGAGACCTTGAACTGGAAGCTGACCGCCAGCGACAACTTGCTGCAAGACATTCTCTTAGTGTTCTGTTCGAGCAGCACGGCGAAACGCTGCCAGACGAGCGTGTCGGACACGAACATTTTGGCTTCAAAGATGGGGTTTCCCAACCCGGCGTAATAGGTTTCCATCCGGTAAACCCGGATCGACCGGGGGAGCGATTGGATCACCCCGGCACCGAGATGATCGCAGCAGGCGAATTTGTGCTGGGACAACCCGGTGAGTTTGGTGTAGAAGATGTGCCAGAGTGGGCGGTTAACGGATCATTCCAGGTTTTTCGCCGGCTTAACCAGGATGTGCCAGGATTTTGGGCCCAGGTTCTACGGCGCCGTGACGAACTGGGACCGGCGGATACGCTTTCTGCCGACGCACTGGCGGCGAAGTTAGTAGGGCGTTGGCGGAGTGGCACTCCGTTAGCTCATGCGCCTGATCGCGACAATCGGTCGGCCCAAGATGCCACGCTGGACAACGATTTCAAATACGATGATGATCCTGAAGGCATCAAGACCCCTCGTTTTGCCCATATTCGGAAAATGTATCCGCGCAACAACAATCGTTTTGGGGATCGCACCCGGCGTATTATGCGGCGTGGTATCCCCTTTGGCCCGGCTTTCGATCCCACCTTCGGACGCGGGCATGGCGTAGACGCCGAACGCGGGCTGTTGTTCAATGTCTTCATGGCTTCTATTGAACGTCAGTTTGAATTCCTACAGCAAACCTGGGCTAACAATGCGCACTTTCCTGGCGATGCGCTAGGAGATGGCCGTGTCGATGGCCCTGACCCGGTCATTGGGGAGGCACCAGAGAAAGTTGAGCTGAACCGCGAGGACCATCCCCAGGCACATCTGGATTTTCGGCGGTTCGTACATACTTCAGGCGCGGTTTACGCCTTCGCACCTTCGCTCTCTACGCTGCGACGGTTGGGGGCCGGGGAGCTGGGGAATGAGGAACCTCCTGACGATGTACTGCGTGTCGGCGGACAGGCGTTTATCACGCGCAGCGGTGGAAATTTTTCCTGGCGGCTGCGCGAACAGCCCGGTTTGAGCGGACGAGTCGTAGCCGCTTTAACTCCCGGTACACAAATGACGTTGCTTGAAGGACCGATCTCCGCAGACGGTCACTTGTGGTGGCGGGTCCGCACCACGAACAGTCGTGAAGGTTGGGTCGCTCAAGGTGGTTTGGTCCCTCGCCCGGATTAAGATTTGCGCTGGGGAGGTCATTTAACATATCATCCCGACATTTGGCGAAAATGCCGCTACCCAACACTAAGTAAGGCGAACATTGCTCGTAGAGGAATTTTTTGGGGGTACGGACTGCCGGAACAGAGCAACACAACCTCATAGACCTGCGAACACAGGCCAAAGGAAAACGACATTCCGTGATTACCGCAATAACACACCCCAAAGAATTCCTCACCCCTCTGAGCATTGGCGGGGTACTCATCGACCCGCCGTTGATGCTCGCGCCCATGGCCGGGCAAAG
>JACRBK010000079.1 GCA_016234525.1 Chloroflexota bacterium | reverse complement strand
GTCTTTCACATGGCACAACAAGCGCATTCCACGCCGGAAAGAAGCGATAAGATACCACAAGGCAAAACCAGACTGCACCAACAGCAGCAGCGCCACTAATCGCACAACCCAGGCGGCATCCCGCATCAACTGCTGGACAAGCCCGCTGTCCTCCGCATTATCTGAGGAACCGGAGACCATCCACCACAGAACTCCACTGATGGCAAAACCGGACATCAATATCAGAGAAAATAGACGGCTCCACCGCAGGCTGCGCTGGCGGTATTCGCTGAGCAGCCGGACGGTTCGCATCTGGAGCAGCGCGATTCCGCCCAGCACCACCGCCGCCGCCATTTGGAGCTGAATTTTCTGCTCATAAAGGTCGTCAGCAGCGATCACACGCAGACCAGCGCCAAAACTCAGCCGCTCGAATTTGAGCGTATAGAGATTCCCGAATAAGGCTGCCGATCCGATCAGCAGCAACAGCCCAAAGAGAGTAAAATGGGCGCGCATCAGGCGCAGTGTCCAGAAAGCCCAGGTCGGCGGTTTTGCCGGTTGGTCGACCCGGTAAAAGGGTTGAATACCAGGGTTCACGGTTGTATGGTCTCCGTGAGATTCATCACTATCACATCATCAAATACGACATCCGCATAACCATGCCCAGCACGTGCAATCAGCCCGAAGCGCCCGCCAGCCCAGTCCACTGGTAAAGAGATCGTCTCAGACTCTTGATCATCCAGGGCAAAACTTAGCGTGTTTTCGAGAATATCGACACGCAGGTGGAGAGGAGATTCTCCAACTGGAGACGGCGGATCAATGGCTTCTAATGGCACGGTGATCCAATCGCCGCCGCTGCGCTGTCCCCAAAACCATTCTCCCTGAGCAGAGAGCAGCAGCGCAAAAAAAGCTTCATCACTGGTATAACCTAACAACAGGCCAAATTGAGAATCTGCACTGCCACCTAAAAATTGCATGGTGACTTCTAGCGTATAACGGTCGAGAGTCGTGGTGAAATCCGGCAAAGACCAGAGACTCACCCCTGGCGAAACAATCCGAATGTTAAACATACCATCCCGATAGGCAGCTTCGGCTTTGGGTGAGGCGGCCTCATGCCAGCGTTGGCTGTACGTCGCAAAATCATCTTCAAAGAGCATCACCCCGGCAGGCGTAGGAGTCATGGTTTGCAGCAGAGCCGCACTTGCCCCTAGCGGACCGGAGAAAAATAATATTCCAACTATCGCCGCTAGTAGAACTCCCCCAATTATCTGTTGTTTGTGCATCCCACTCCTGCTCCTACCCCGGATAAACCGGATTGTAGCGTATCGTGTCATCGTGTCGAATCCTTTTCAGGGTGTGGCATACCCTAATCGCTGTAATGCCCGCGCCGCCAAAATGCCAAATTGACTGTCTGGCCCGGCCTCTTGAACGACAAACCAATACGAATCGGCGGCTCCTTGTGGCTCACTGCGCCGCTCAAGCACGACTCCGAAATAATAGCGGCTGCGCACGTTAGCGGGATCAAGCCCTACAGCGGTGCTCAATTCGCTGTAGGCGTTTTCAATATTGTTCAGTTGATAATAAGCCCACCCTAAACTGGCGCGCAGATCGGAGTCATTCGGCGCTAACTGCTGCGTCTGCTCAATAAACGCCAGTCCCCCTTCCTCAAGCTTAAAACCAGTATCAGCATAAAATGCTGCCAGCATACTTTGCCAGCGCACCTCGGCAGGAGCCAATGTCATCGCTCGCCGGAACCACTGTTCGGCCTCAGGGAGATCGCTCAGGTTTTGCAGCGAGATTCCCACCTCGGCAGCCAGCGCAGGGTTTTCGGGTGCGAGCCAATACGCTTGCATAAAGGCACTGTGAGCTTCGGATTGTTTGGACAACTGCCGCCAATGCTGACCGAGCAGATAATACAACACCGGATCATTAGGCGATATCGCCAGTGCTGCCTCAATATCGGGCAAGCCGTCGCGCCCGGACTGGTCGCGCACATAGCCCAAGTAGCCTCTGGCTGTCGGATTCACACTATTAACCTGGAGCGCCATCTCTAATACACGTTCGGCAAAACCCCATTCAGCCAAATTGACTAACGCTAAGCCCAGTGTGGTATGAGCATCGGTTAACGAAAACTGTTGATAACTCTCCAATGCTGCCAGTATCGTCCTCGCCCGTACCGTCCAGCCAGGGTTCGCCGCCGCCTGATTTAAATATACCGCTGCGAAATCCTGGTTTTGGGGCGCCAGCAGCACCCCCAGCCAGTACAATGCCTGCACATCGTCAGGTTCTAACGCGACCAACTGCTCTAATGTTTGCCCGGCTTGTTCCCAGTCCTGGCTAGCGATCTGCTGTTCGGCTAAGCGGCGCAAAGTGCGTGTGTCTTGAAAACTGTCAGGGGCAAACGCCAACAGAGTATTGGCCTGCTCAATATCTCCCTGGTATTCTAACAACATAGCGAGCTGGCTCCGGCGCTCGGTGGTCCAACCATCAAGATCGGCCAGGGCAAACAAATAGATTTGGGCTTCGGCATAACGTTTTGCCGTCAGGCTGATCTGAAACAAACGCTCGTACACGATGGGCTGCGAACCTAACCGGGTCAAGACTTGCCCATAGGTGCGCTGCGCTTCGTCAAAAGTG
Organism: Chloroflexota bacterium; assembly: GCA_016234525.1. Lineage (GTDB taxonomy): Bacteria > Chloroflexota > Anaerolineae > Aggregatilineales > Aggregatilineaceae > JACRBK01. Next base: position 15,187 of record JACRBK010000079.1, on the reverse strand, counting down.
CCGTCTTCGGCAGCCTGATCCGCATGGCTGATCCACCGTGTAACTCGGTCGCTGAGCGGCAACAGATTGGCCCAGACAATAAAAAGCGCCGCCAACCCAAACCGTCCACCGATAGCAATGAACAGACCTAACCGTTGTTTAAGGGACATGAGTACCAAAAAATTGACCAATTGAGCCAGATTGAGCGAAATTATAACATATTCGTATTGCCGCTAGTGTATCACAGGCCAGCCAGTGGTGAGTCGTTGAAGAACTACTGAAGAGCGAACAGGAAATTGTATAACTAGAACATTTGAGCTAAAATACAGCATAACTCTTCACCATTTTTCAGGGCTGTGATATGATGAACGCGACCCTGCAATATAGAAAGCGATGGTGGGATGCCCGAAAAGCAACCTGAAAAGCAAACTGCCAATGGCAGTCGTGCTGCGACTACTGCGCGTACTCCCGCAGCAAGCCGCGCAGCCGCCCAACAGAAACCAACCGGAACTCCGCGGAAGCCCGGTGATAAAGCCGCGCCAACCCCAGCAGCTAAGAGCAGCCCTGCCGCCTCGTCAAGCGCTAAAAGCGCGGCGAAACGAAAACCAGAGGCTCCCGCAGCTCCGGTTGAGAAAAAACCGCGCGTCCGAAAAATGGTCGAAGAACGCCCGGCTATTGTGCGCCGCCCCAGAACGATGGAACGCCTGGGAAACTGGCTCATTCCTCGGTTGGACGCTGCTCGCCAAACCCTGACCGATCCGGCTTTTTGGCGTGGATTGATCCAAAAACTGCCGCCCTGGACAGATGAAGTCGGCGCGATTGTGTTGATCGTGCTGGGTGTGGTGATGTTGACAGCGCTGCTTAACACGACCTCTGAGGCGATGCTGGCTGTCAGTCTGTCGAATATCCTGCGCCAGATTTTTGGTTATGGTGCTTTTTTGATTGCCCTGGCGGTGATGGCAAGCGGCGTGATTGTGCTTCTGCCCAAGTTTGGGATCGTCGTGCGTCCTGGCTGGCAGCGAATCACGGCTATTGAAGTGGCATTTGCCGCGTTTACGGCCCTGCTGCACCTGTTCGCCAATGATCCTGAAGCCCGTGTGCTGGCCTATGAAGGCGGCGGCGGTGGTTATCTCGGTTGGGCGCTGATGGAGATTCTCGGCATCTTTGGGCGCACACTTTCAATCTTGTTTTTTGGGGCAGTCATGATCGGCGCGCTGGTGCTGGTGTCGGGGCTGCGTATGGTCCATCTGGCTCTGACGCTAGGCTGGCTGCGTGGCCGTTTGGAGCGCAGCCTTACCCGGCTGGATTCCATGCCTATCGAAACAAACAGCGAAGCGGCACCACCTGATCATGGACATGACAACCAGGGCGGCGGCGCTTATTATCCGCTGAACCAGCCACAGCCTCCTGTTCGTCCTACCACAACCACTCCCCAGCCTGGCATAGTTCCGCCCACGGTTTCGCGCCGCGATGATTCTTCGACTGAGCCGGATCAAATGCGGCCACCCGTCCGCCCACAAAATCCGCGCCGGACGATAACTCCTGGTCCCGCAGTCGAAACACCAGAATCGCCTAAACGTGAAGGAACGAATGGACGTGCCCGGCTGGTCGTTCCGTCTACGCCGGTCACACCGAGCAGCGGAGATAACAACAATGGAGGCGTTGCCCATCCTCCAACATCTAGACCACGCCTTTTGACCAAAGCCGAGAAAAAAGAACTGGTCGAGCATACACGGCGCACCCTGGGGGCAGAAAATGGGCGCAGCCTCGTTGCTCCCGGCGAACCCGGCGAACGGGCTTCGATTGTGCCGCGTGAAATCGGAGTATCCGATACTTCCAACGCGCGCAACCGCCGCAAACTTGATCTGTCGGGTGAGCGTTATTTCACGGTAGATGATTTCCGCGAGACTAAAAAGATCGCCAAACGCGAGGAAAGTCTGCCGCCGATGGAATTGTTAAGCGATCTTGAGCTTAACAAACCGACCGAAGAAGAGATCAACACCAATGCGCGTATCATCAAAAATACGCTGCTGGAATTTGATGTAGAAACAGAAGTGATTGATGTCAAAGTCGGCCCCACCGTCACCCAATATGCCATCTCGCCCTATACCGAGCAGATGAAAGAAAACGGCGAAATGGTGCTGAACCGGGTGCGTGTGAGCGAGATTACCAACCTGAACGGCGATCTGGCGCTGGCGCTCTCGGCAAAACGACTGCGTATCCAGGCTCCGGTTCCCGGTCATTCCTATGTCGGGATCGAAGTGCCGAATCGCCAGCCGAGTACGGTAGCTCTGCGTCCGGTGATGGAAACCGAGAACTTCTACAAATACCGCGAGCGCCCACTGGCGATGCCGCTGGGACGTGATGTTTCGGGTGAAGCGCTGGTCACGGACCTGGCGACTATGCCACACATGTTGATCGCGGGGACAACTGGATCGGGCAAATCGATCATGTTGGCGGCGATGACGACGGCATTTGTCATGAACAACGCACCGGATCGACTGAAACTGATTTTGCTCGATCCCAAAATGGTAGAACTGAGCCGGTTTAATGGGCTGCCGCATCTGCTCGGCCCGGTAGAAACCGACCTGGACCGTATTATCGGCGTGCTGCGCTGGACCACTCGTGAAATGGACCGGCGTTATAAACTGCTGGAAAAAGAAGCCGCCCGCAATATTGAGACGTATAACAAAGCCCTGGGCCGCCGCCGCAAAGAAGAACATCTACCTTATATCGCCCTGATCATCGACGAGATCGGCGATTTGATGATGCAGCGCCCCGACGAAACCGAGCGTGCCCTTACCCGCCTGGCACAGATGGCGCGCGCGGTGGGCATTCACTTGATGGTCGCCACCCAGCGCCCCAGCGTGGATGTCATCACCGGCCTGATCAAAGCCAACTTCCCGGCGCGCATCTCGTTTGCCGTCGCCTCTGGCGTAGATTCACGGGTTATTCTGGATTCGGTTGGCGCGGAATCATTGATGGGGCGCGGCGACATGTTATTCCTGGCTCCTGATGCCTCTGGGCCGCGTCGTGTGCAGGGCTGCTTTGTCTCTGACGAGGAAGTAAACTCAGCAGTCAACTATTGGAAAGACTGGTATCAGGCACAAATCGAAGCCGGAATGTTGGAACCGGTAACTGTCGCTCCCTGGGAACGCGGCATGACCCGGCGCGAAGTACTGGCGGAAACTGATCCTATGCTGGAAGAAGTGATCGCCCTGGTCATCGGTGAGGGCGAAGCCTCGGCCTCGCTGATCCAGCGCCGGATGGGTCTGGGTTACCCGCGTGCAGCGCGTTTGATCGATATGATGCAAGAATTGGGCGTCATTGGAGCAGCCCGCCCCGGAGGACGCAGCCGTGAAGTGTTATTCAAACCGGGGACCGATCCGTTTAAAAAACTGTTGGATAAACGGCTCAAAGACAAAACCCAGCCTCCTGCGCCGCCGGACACGCCTTAAGAGCTATTGCGTTTTGGTTAGCGAATCGGTTAAGATAACGAGCTAATGGTAAACAGAAAGTTAAGGCAATCCGGTGAGCAGCGTGGCAAAAAACGACAGAACCTTAAAAAACAAAAGCCAGCATATGCTGGCTTTTATGAGATGAGTAGGATACGCCTAGCGATCCTTGGGTTCTTTGCCCAACGTGCGGATGCAACGGGTACACATGTACTTGCTAACCAGGCGCCCACCCTCCATGATCTTAACCCGCTGAATATTGGGTTTGAACTGGCGGTTGGTGCGGCGTTTGGAGTGGCTTACATTGTGTCCGAACTGGGGTATCTTGCCGCAGACTTCACACTTTGCCATTTTAACTGCCTCACAAAAACCCTGTTGAAATAACCGGATGCCATGCTACCATAGAGACAAGGGTTATGCAAGGGTCGCATCAATTGGGATAAACTGTCTGATGACTACAAATGAAACGCCACGCGGCATTATCGAAATTTCGCCAACGGCCATTGCCACACTCGCCAGCCATGCTGCTCTCCAGACGTATGGAGTGGTAGGAATGGCCTCGCCTAACCTGGCGCAGGATATCGCAGCCAGTCTGACACGCGATCCACACAAGGGAGTGCAAGTGCGGCAGGAGGGATCGCATATTGTCATTGATGTATATGTGATCATTGAATATGGTACGCGCATCGCCTCAGTTGCCAACAGCCTGATCAACGGCGTGCGCTACGCAGTCGAACAAAGTATTGGTGTGCCAGTGGGCCAGGTTAACGTCCACGTTCAAGGTTTGCGCATCAGCCGCAACGAATGAGAGTACGGTCATCGTCATGGTTGAACAATCTTCCCAATTACCTTCCGAGCAAGTTGTTTGTGACGGGCATACGCTAAAGCTGCTCGCCCAGGCTGGGCGCGACTGGCTCGATACCCATCACCCCCTGGTCAACCAGCTTAATGTGTTCCCGGTCCCTGATGGTGATACCGGAACCAATATGCTGATGACCATGCGGAATGCGGTCAAAGAAGCCATCGAAGTGGACAGCGACGCTATCGGCCAGATCGCAGCCCGAATCGCGCACGGCGCTGTGATGGGATCGCGCGGCAATTCCGGCACGATCCTATCCCAGTTATGGCAGGGGTTCGCACACGCGCTTAAAGATCAGCGCACCCTGAATGCCGAACTGCTGGTTCGCGGGCTGCGCGAAGCTGCCGATACAGCGTATCGCGGCGTCATCAAGCCGGTCGAAGGCACGATCCTGACCGTTGCCCGCGAAGCCGCTGAAGAGGCCGAACGTGCTTATCAAGATACCCACGATATAGTCACCATTATGACGCGGGCAGTGGACCAGGCGAAAGACGCTTTGGCCCGCACGCCACAAATGCTGCCGATCTTACAAAAAGCGGGCGTGGTGGATTCAGGTGGCAGCGGGCTGGTATTTATTATGGAAGGCATGTTGCGTTATGCACGAGGGCAAGAAGTCACCCTCATGCAGTTTGAGGCGGCTGAAACCGAAGACCTGGCGGCAGTACTGGCCCCTGAAGACGAGCAGGGTTATGGTTATGATGTCCAGTTTATCCTGAAAGGTGAGAACCTGGACGTTAACACCGTGCGCGCCGTGATCGATCAAATGGGTTGGTCTACGCTGGTGGTCGGTGACGAAGAGGCGATCAAGGTGCATGTGCATGTGCATGATCCCGGCAGACCAATCAGCTACGGGATCAGCCTGGGGACCCTGTCGGATATTATTGTTGAAAATATGCAGGAGCAGTTCCACGATTATGTGCGCGAACGCGGCGGACATCCCGGCCATGTTGATCATATCAGCGTGCCAGCCGCTCACAGCCAGATCGCCATCGAAAGCCCGGAACTGAACGAAGATGATATTGGTATCGTGGCTGTCGCTTCGGGTGACGGGTTGGCGCGTGTTTTCCGGCAGTTAGGTGCGGCTCAACTGGTGATGGGTGGACAAACCAACAATCCTAGCACGCAAGAAATCTATGATGCTATTGTCAATGTCCCGGCGAAGCGCGTGATCGTGCTGCCCAATAACAAAAACATCATCCTGGCTGCTGAACAGGCGGCGCGGCTGGTCACTGATAAACATGCCGATCGTGAAGTGATCGTGCTGCCTACCCGCACGATGCCGCAGGGAATCAGCGCGCTGCTGCCGTATGATCCTAAAGGCGACCTGGACGAAGTATCTGAGGCCATGCTTCAGGCAAAAGACGACGTAAGAACGGGCGAGATCACCACCGCAACACGCAGCGTTGAGCTGGACGGGGTGAACGTCACCGAAGGGCAGATCATTGGGCTGGTGGATGGCAAATTGACGGCATCCGGAGATAGTATCATTGCCGTTATGCGCGATATACTAGACCAAATGTGCGGGAAAGACTGCGAACTGATCACTTTGTATTATGGCAATGGTCTGAACGAAGCCGAGGCCCGGCAGTTGGTAGACGAAATGAGCCAGGATTACCCCAACCAGGATTTTGAACTGGTCAACGGGGGACAGGCGCATTATCACTACATTCTGAGTGTTGAATAAGCACCGGGCACCACCGGGAGGCACCTAGGTTGGCTAAAGTTCGTATTGTAACCGACAGTTCGGCCCATTTTCTCAGCTCGGAAATTATCGCTCGCTACGGAATTCAGGTTGTGCCGCTGACCGTTCAGATCGGTACACAGACGTATCGGGAAGGGATAGACCTGGAGCCAGACACTTTTTTCCGGCTGGCACTGCGCGGCGGGCCGGTGGCCCGGCTGGTTGCCCCGCCGGTCGATGCATTTGCCGATGTTTACCGCCGCCTGAACCGGGAAACCACCGAGATTTTGTCGCTGCACATGTCACGGCAGATTGGCCAGACCTGGGACCAGGCACGTCTCGCCAGCAAAACGCTGTTGGGACGCTGTGAGATCGCTGTTGTCGACTCGATGACCATGAGCGCCGGTTTAGCCATGCTGGTCGAACAAGCTGCCGAACTCGCCGAACAGGGCGCAAATCTGGACGAAATCGTGCGAGAAGTACGCGCCATGATCCCCCACGTTTATTCTGTATTTTACGTGGATACGCTGGATTACCTGCGCCACAATGGGCTGCTCAGCGAGGCTCAGTCCATCCTGGGAACCATGTTAGACATCAAACCGTTCCTCACCATTGAGGAAGGCGAGTTGATCCCGATGGAAAAGGTACGCTCTCAGGCGCAGGCGCTTGACAAACTGGTGGAATTTGTCACCGAGTTTTCAGCGATTGAAAAACTGGTCATTCTGCATAATTCACCGTATGCCACCGAGCGAACGCGCTCCCTTCAAGAACGATTGGCTGCTGAATTTCCTGGTCGCGATTTTCCCGCGATGATGTATACCCCCAGCCTGGCCTCACTGCTCGGCCCGGATGGGATGGGAATCGTGATCTACGAAGGGGAAGAAATAGAGGACGATTTCTAATGCCTCGTACCCTGGTGATGACCGACAGCACGTGCGATCTGCCTCCTGAATGGGTGCGGCGGTTTGATATACGCATTGTGCCGACTTATGTCCAGTACGGTCTGGAAAGTCTGGCCGATGACGGTGTGCAGCTTACCCGCACCGATTTTTACCGGCGGCTGGCAACGAACGAGGCACTTCCAACCACCTCCGCGCCCCCCTTGGGCCAGACACACCAGATCATGGCACAGGCGCTGGACGATGCCGATCATGTCGTGGCACTCACTGCCCCTGCCAAACTAAGCGGTATCTATAACACCTTCAGATTATCCGCCGAGCAGTTAGGCCGAGAGCGAGTCACCTTGATCGACAGCGGCATGTTAAGTATGGGTCTGGGTTGGATGGTGATCACGGCTGCCGAAGCGGCACAGCAAGGCGCAGAACCCGTCGAGATCAAAAAAGCGGTCGCAAATATGGGGCCGCGTGTTGATGTGTGGGCAGCGCTCGATACGGTCGAATATCTGCGGCGGAGTGGTCGAGTCGGTTGGGCGGCGGCGATGATGAGCCAACTGCTGCAAATCAAACCTGTGATCCGCCTGTATGACAGCGAGGTCACAGCCCTAACGCGCGTGCGCACATCACAGCGCGCTTTTGATACCCTGGTAGAACTGGCCCACAAAGCAGCCCCGCTCGAGCGATTGGCCGTTTTACACACGAATAACCTGCCGGGCGCGCGCCGCCTGGCCGAAACTTTAGCCGACATTCACCCGGCTCATGAACCAGTTATGGTAGACGTCACGCCTGTGATTGGCGTGCATGTCGGACCAAACGGTTTGGGACTAGGGATTGTTCGCCAATCATAGTCAGGAAAAATTTTATGCCTTCGGCGTTAGAGACACTGGTCAAAATATTAAAACTCGAACAAGAGACAGGGTATAAAAACACCGCCGTTATCGGTGGCCTGCACTCATTCGCCAGCCATTGGGGTCCAGAGGCCCATCAACAGGCCAAACGTGCGGAACACCATCAACTGGTGGAAGAACTGGTTTATTATTTGAACCAGTATCAAACCCTGGAAGAAAACGAACCCCGGCACGACGCCATCAAATTTATGCTGGGCCGGATTATGGGTCGTGTCCCAGCCAATCCGAATGTGGTGCTGCCTGCCTACGCACCTCCGGCTGAGCCAGTACCGATCATCCAGGCGCCTACTGCACCCGCCCCAGTCCAGGCTGCCGTATCATCGCCGCCGCCACCACCATCGCCACAGATGCCCAAGAAACAGGCTCAAAAACCGGCTAAAAAACGCGCGGTCATCGAAGACTCCGACGACGACGAAGCCGACCTTGAAGAAGAAACGGGATATTCTGAGCCTACCGAAACGGACCGGGACGACAGCCGTGGCGCGAAAATCACCCTTCCGGTGGTTGCAGTCGTGCGTCCGTCCGCGCTGCCTCCCCGCCGACCACGCCGGGGTATCCTGTCTTCTGGCGAGATCACCAAACGGCTGGCTGAATTACATTCCTCGGTGGAGACATTGCACAAAGTCGGCCCTAAAATTGCCGAAAAGTTGAACAAACTCGGCTGCGGGACGATTGAGGATATGCTCTACACCTTCCCGCGCCGGTATGATGATTACACCCAATTTAAGCCGCTCAACCGGCTGCAACCGGGCGAAATTGTCACCGTCGCCGCCGAAGTACGCTCGATTACGCGCAAAGTTGGCAGCGGCAAACGCCCGTTTTTGCTGCTTATTTTGGATGACGGCACCGGGTTGTTACAAGTGATTTTCTTCGGCCAACCCTGGCTGCTGCGCCAGTTTAAATCTGGCAGTCAAGTTGTCTTGAGCGGTGAGGTCGAACTTTTTCGCGGCCAATTGGTGATGACCAACCCGGAATGGGAATTGTTGGAGCGCGATAACCTGCACACCAATCGAATTGTCCCGGTTTATCCGCTGACTAAAGGCCTTTCGGCGCGCACCATGCGTCGTTTGATGCACCAACTCATCGAGCAGTGGCGTGATCGGATTCCAGACTATCTACCGGAAAGCGTGCTGGAACGTATCGAACTCCCCGACCTGAACTGGGCTATCGAGCAATCTCATTTCCCGGACTCGTTTTCGTGGATGGAACATGCCCGCAAGCGCCTGAGCTTTGATGAGTTGTTCGTCTTCCAGATGAGTATGATGGCGCAGCGGCGTGACTGGCAGGCTGTGCCGGGCCAGCCAATCGCCGTACAGGACGAATGGCTCCAGCAGTTTTCCGATACCCTGCCCTATGAACTCACTGGGGCGCAGCGGCGGGTGTTAAATGACATCCGCGCCGATATTGCCCGCAATGTTCCAATGAACCGCCTGCTGCAAGGCGATGTAGGATCGGGAAAAACGGTGGTGGCCGCGATCACCATGGCAATAGCTGTAGCTAATGGCAAACAGGCCGCACTGATGGCCCCGACCAGCATCTTGGCTGAACAGCACGCCCGCAGTATCGGAAGCCTGCTGCGCCAATCACCACTGGGAGAACAAGTTAACATCCGGCTGTTGACCGGAAATACCAGCGAAGCTGAACGCCAGGAGATTTACAACGGCCTTGCCGAAGGTTGGATTCAAGTCGTGATTGGGACACACGCGCTGATTCAGCAGGGTGTGAACTTCCACGATCTGGGCGTGGCGATTATTGACGAACAGCATCGTTTTGGCGTAGAACAACGCGGGGCACTGCGTGGCAAAGGAAATAATCCGCACCTGTTGATCATGACAGCCACACCGATCCCGCGCACGCTGGCGCTGACCCTCTATGCCGACCTGGACCTGAGTGTAATCGACGAACTGCCGCCAGGACGCACCCCGGTAGAAACTCGCGTCTTGCGCCCGGTAGAGCGTGAGCGTGTGTATAGTTTCATCAAGTCCCAGATCGAAAAGGGCCGGCAAGCATTTGTGGTCTATCCGCTGGTCGAAACATCGGAGAAGCTCGAAGATGTGGGATCGGCTGTCGAAGAATATGAACGGCTGCAAAAACATATCTTCTACAAACAGCGCGTCGGGCTGCTGCATGGACGGATGAGTCCTGCCGAAAAAGAAGAGGTCATGTCTCGTTTTGCCGCTGGACAACTCGATGTGCTGGTATCTACTTCAGTGGTTGAAGTTGGCATCGATATCCCCAATGCCAGCGTAATTCTGATCGAAAACGCCGAACGGTTCGGACTGGCACAGCTTCACCAGTTCCGCGGGCGTGTTGGGCGCGGCGAACACGATTCTTTCTGCCTGTTGATCACCGGGTCCGCCAGCGAAAACTCCAGCCAACGCCTGCAAGCGATGGAAGAAACTACCGACGGCTTTAAACTGGCCCAGATTGACTGGGAAATACGCGGGGCGGGTGATCTTTTGGGTCTACAACAGAGTGGATCGGGGCGCTTCCGGCAGGCTGGACTGATGAATCCACACCTGGTCGAGATCACCCAACGCGAGGCGCGTACTGTTTATGCCGAAGACCCGAACCTGACCCGTCCAGAACACGAATTGCTGGCCCGGCGCGTCCAGGCTCTGCTCGGACAGCATACGGATGTCAGTTAACTATTGTGGGAGAAACACCAATTATCATGCGACAAAATCATATCTGTTGTGCGATTTTTCCTGGCTCGTTTAACCCGGTTCATTATGGACACGTTGACATCGCCAAACGCGCGCTGCGCATGTTCGATGAAGTGATCATGGCTGTTTATGTACATCCGGGTAAACCGGGTTTGTTCAGCGCAGAAGAACGAATGGATCTGATCCGCGAGGCGCTCAACGATGAACCGCGCATCCGAGTTGCGTCATATAACAAACTCACAGTAGACTATGCACGAGAAATGGGTGCACAGGCCATTGTGCGTGGGCTGCGTGTCTTTTCGGATTTCGAACTTGAGTTTCGTATGGCGCTGGCAAACCGCCGGTTGGCCCCGGAGATTGAAATCGTTAATTTCATTTCTGCCGAGGAACACCTGCATATCAGTTCCAGCACCATTCGTGAAATCGCCTCGTTGGGGGGCGATGTTTCATTCATGGCACCGCCGCACGTTGAGCAAGCCCTCAAACGGCGTTTTGCGGACCTGAAAGCTCAGGGCGTAACATCGTCATTTATGGTAAGCTTGAACGATTAGCGGTACGATGAGGATAGAGGAGGGCAGCGTGGACATCCAACATCTGGTAGACCGGCTTGAGGATCTAATTGACGAGGGCTTTCATTGGCCGCTCACAAAATTCACGATGATCGACGAGGAACACGCCCTCGAAATTATCGATCAGATGCGAATCTCAGTTCCGGAACAGATCGAAAAAGCCTCGCGCTTGATCAATCAGCGTGACCGGCTGTTAGCCCAGGCCAACGAAGAAGCCGCACGTATGGTGCAGTTGGCTCAAGAGCGCAACACGGAACTCACATCGCGTGATGCTATCGTGCAGACCGCCCAAAGCCGCGCTAAGGGCATCATCGAACAGGCACACCAGGAAGCCGAGGTTATTCGTTCTGGGGCCGATGAATATGCCCTGGACGTACTGCGCGAACTGGAAAGTCAAATGATCCGCAACCTGACGACGGTTCGCAACGGTATCGCCCAGATTATGGAAAAGCGCGAAGCGAGCCGGGTGAGGATTCAAGAAGTCTATGACCAGGCAGCCGCCGAACTGAGCGCGGAACTGCCGGAGCTTGCCGAAGTCTCGGTCACCAGTGAGACGACACCGCCTGCTGCTGCTGAATAAATCTACACATTCAATGGCTGTGCGGATGTTCCGCTATTGACAGGGGTTTGCGGCGTGCTTTATAATTTTTACGCTGTCCGGCACTGAAGCTGGGGCGTTTTTGTGGCTAAGGAGTATTCTTATGGGTCCGCTGCCCAAGCGAAAAATGTCCAGGTCGCGCCGTAACAACCGGCGTTCACACGACCATTTGACCCCCATGCACCTGGTGGTTTGCGATGAGTGCAACAATTACAAACCCGCTCACCAGGTTTGCCCGCACTGTGGAACCTATCGTGGCCGCGAAGTGGTCGCGATGGACAAAGAAGAATAACAGTCCAACGGGTTGGGAAAACTGCCGGGGGCCGTGCCATCATTTGCACGGCTCTTTGCATTTCTGGCCCAGATTACTTAGACTCAGGCCCGTTTCGGGTCGTTTCTTTGGTTTTAAGGACCCGGTATTCAATCTTGAAAGGATATTCTTTCGATGATGGATTGGTCAAAAACAGCCTTTGTCTTTCCTGGTCAGGGTTCTCAAGATGTAGGTATGGGAGCCGATCTGATCAGAACCTTCCCAGAAGCCGAGGCGACTTTCGCCCTCGCCGATGAGGTGTTAGGGTTTTCGCTGAGCAACCTGTGTTTCAACGGTCCCGCGGAACTGCTCAATGACACCCTCAATACCCAGCCCGCGCTGTATGTGACGGGGATCGCCCTACTGCGTGTGTTAAATGCCGCTTTTGAGGACGAACTGCGCCCGGCATTTGTGGCAGGACACAGCCTCGGTGAATTTACTGCTCTGACTGCGGCAGGTGCGCTCAATTTTACCGATGGGCTGCGGCTGGTGCGTGAGCGCGGGCGGTTGATGAACGAAGCTGGAAAACGCGCACCGGGATCGATGGCGGCCATTTTAGGGCTAGAAGCTGATGTAGTGCGGGAAATCTGCGCCCAGGCCAGCCAACAAACCGGTCAACCGTTGGTGTTGGCAAACGATAACTGCTCCGGGCAACTGGTCATTTCAGGCGAAAAAGCTACGCTGGAACTGGCGCTGCCCCTGGCGACTGAGCGTGGAGCCAAAAAAACAATCATTCTGCCTGTCAGTGTGGCTTCGCATTCGCCATTGATGCAGGCTATCACGCCTGATTTCCGGCAAGTGCTGCAAAATACCCCGTTCACCGCCCCAGCGATTCCTGTCGTAGGGAATGTCCAGGCGGCGCCCTTAGCGACGGTGGAAGCGATCCAGACCGAACTCAGCGACCAACTGACCTCAACGGTACGCTGGACCGAATCGGTGCAGTATATGGAAGCGCACGGCGTTGATACCTATATCGAACTGGGGCCAAAAGAAGTATTGACCGGGTTGATCAAACGTATCAGCCGTTCGGCGCGGCGCATCAATCTGCACCAATCGGAAAGTGTGATCTCTTTTTTGGCGACAGAAGCCTGATCTCACATTTCGTGTAAATTGCACATAGCACTCAGAGCTGCGAGGGCAATTGTCACTAAACCGACACTTTCGCAGCTTTTGTTTTGTAGGTTTTGCCCAAAACACCCCTTGCATTTGGACCTGTAATCACTATAATCTCGCCCTGTGCTTGAAATTCTAGCTATCAGGAGAAAGCTAACGCTATGGACGACAAAGCCCGCGAAATCCTTGAGATCGTCAAGGCTGAAGGTGTGCAGTTTGTTGACCTGCAATTTACGGACATCTTTGGAGCCACCAAAAGCCTGACTCTGCCCGGCGGTGGCCTGGAAGAGGCCCTGGAACGCGGCATCTGGTTCGACGGCTCGTCGATCCAGGGATTTGCGCGTATCGAAGAATCCGATATGTTCCTGCAACCCGATCCGGTCACCTTCCGTATCTTGCCCTGGACGCGCTCAAACTCTCAAGGACTGCGCGCCCGCATCATCTGCGATATTTTCAACCCAGACGGCACCCCGTTTGAAGGCGACCCGCGTTATGTCCTCAAACGCGCGGTAGCTCATGCCGAAAAGCTGGGCTACATGTTCAACACTGGTCCCGAACTCGAATTTTTCCTGTTCCGCCAAGATGGAACCCAGGCCGTCCCGCACGATGTGGGCGGTTATTTCGACTTTTCGCCGGAAGACGAAGCACAGCGCGTGCGCAGTGACATCACACAAGCCCTGCTCGCCTTGAAAATCCATGTCGAAATGGGTCACCACGAAGTTGCCATCGGCCAGCACGAAATTGACTTCCGTTACGAACACGCCCTGCACACCGCTGACAACGCGATCACTTTCAAGTACACGGTCAAGGGTATCGCGGCCAAACATGGCCTGGTCGCTACCTTCATGCCCAAACCCATCTTTGGTATCAACGGCAGCGGTATGCACGTTCATCAAAGCCTGGCTGACCTGAAGACTGGCAAGACGAAATTTTATGACGCCAAAGGCACGTTCTCATTGTCGAAAATCGCGCAGCAGTTTGTCGCCGGGCAGCTTGTCCACGCCCGCGCCCTGGCTGCTGTCGTGTCGCCCACCGTCAACAGTTACAAACGCCTGACCCCCGGTTACGAAGCTCCGGTCTATGTTTGCTGGGCGCAGCGCAACCGCTCGGCCCTGATCCGCATCCCCCGCTATTCGCCGGGCCGCGAACAGGCCACTCGCGCCGAACTGCGTTTCCCCGATCCGAGCTGCAACCCCTACCTGGCTTTCGCCGTCATGCTCGAAGCCGGGCTAGAAGGTATCGAAAAGGGATTGACCCCGCCGGAACCCGTGTCGGACGATGTGTTCCACTGGACTCCTGCCGAACGCACCGCACATGGTGTCGATGTGCTGCCCGGCACGCTTGAAGAAGCGCTGAATGAAATGGAAAAAGACGAATTGGTCAAGAAGACTCTCGGCGAACACATTTACACGGCTTATATCCGTGCCAAACGTGCCGAGTGGGACGAATACCGCATTCATGTAACCCCCTGGGAAGTGGAACGGTATCTCAAAACTTCGTAGTTTTAGCCATTTTTTGAACAGGGACAGGGGCAGCTTCCAGGTGAAGTTGCCCCTGCTTTGTTGGCCGGGTATGATCACGACCAACAATGCTGGATAGCAGAAAGAGATCAACATGGGATCAGACAGCAGCAGCCAACACAGAAGTATCGCCGCGCAGCAGGGACCAGTAGCCCTGGCTATTGTTACCGTGAGCGATACCCGCACACCTGATACCGACGTCAATGCTGTCTATCTGCGCCAGCAAATTGATCAAGCCGGTCACCGGGTCGCCGCTTACCGTTTGATCAAAGACGAGGCGGATCAAGTCGAAGGTGTTTTAGACGAGCTGGCAGCTACCGAGGCCCGCATCATTTTGTTTAACGGCGGAACAGGCATTGCCCCGCGTGATCGTACCTTCGACGCGCTCAGCCGCAAACTTGAAAAAACGCTGCCCGGTTTTGGCGAGTTGTTCCGCATGTTGAGTTATGAACAGGTGGGCGCCGCCGCCATGCTCTCACGCGCGACGGCGGGCGTTTATCATAACAAAGTGATCATCTCCACGCCCGGCTCGCCGGATGCCGTCCGCCTGGCGTGGGAAAAATTGATTGCGCCAGAACTGGAGCATCTAGCCTGGGAAGTTATCCGCTAACAGCCTGAATAAATACAGCAGGG